>NZ_JQKE01000058.1 GCF_000745895.1 Stenoxybacter acetivorans DSM 19021
CCACCAATTCCAACAATTCTTCATCGTCAACCATATCGCATTTGTTCATAAATACGATGATGTAGGGTACACCCACTTGACGTGCCAATAAGATGTGTTCGCGGGTTTGCGGCATCGGACCGTCGGCAGCGGAAACCACCAAAATCGCGCCGTCCATTTGCGCCGCACCGGTAATCATGTTTTTTACGTAGTCGGCGTGTCCCGGGCAATCTACGTGTGCGTAGTGGCGGTTGGCTGTTTCGTATTCAACATGTGAGGTATTGATGGTAATGCCGCGCGCTTTTTCTTCGGGGGCATTGTCAATTTGATCGTAGGCTTTTGCCGCACCGCCGAATTTTTTAGACAAAATAGTGGTTAATGCAGCAGTGAGTGTGGTTTTACCATGGTCAACGTGACCGATGGTGCCAACGTTTACGTGCGGTTTGCTCCGCTCGAATTTTTCTTTAGCCATGGCTACTTCCTATTCCAAAGAGTTTAATAAAAATAAAGAATGGTGCCCATGGGCGGAATTGAACCGCCGACCTCTCCCTTACCAAGGGAGTGCTCTACCCCTGAGCTACATGGGCCGGATTTTTCATTCAACTGGAGCGGGTGAAGGGAATCGAACCCTCACCGTAAGCTTGGAAGGCTTCTGCTCTACCATTGAGCTACACCCGCGTAAACTTACTTAAACATGACTCCAAGTAAGACTTGAAATTGGTGGAGGGAGAAGGATTCGAACCTTCGAAGCTTACGCAACAGATTTACAGTCTGCCCCCTTTGGCCGCTCGGGAATCCCTCCAAAGAAGTTCGGCATGATAATAACTGCCGCCATTGCTGTCAAGAATATTTATGCTGAATTTACAAAATTTCTGCTAATTCTTTGGTTTTGGCGTAAATTTACTTATTTGCCATTAGTTTTTGATACTTCGCTTCCAATTCTTCTCGGGTTTCCGGTTTTTCTTCGTTAATCAAGATACAATCCACCGGACAAACTTGCTGACATTGCGGCTCATCATAATGACCAACACACTGCGTGCATTTATCCGGATCAATTTCATAAATTTCATCACCCTGATAAATAGCATCGTTGGGACATTCCGGTTCACACACATCGCAATTGATGCACTCATCGGTAATAAAAAGGGACATTGCTTAGATCCTTTACTTTAAAATATCAAGAAAATTCTCGCATTATATACAAATAAATATCACCTAAATACAGATTATTGTCTTCGTCAGCAAGCCAATCAACAATCAGCTTAAAATAATAAGGTTGAAAATCTTAACTTTCGGTATTTTTACAGCATTGCCGACACACCGCACTACTTTTGGTAAATTGTTTGACCATGCGCAACAATGTTTATTTTAGGTTTATTTCAGGCAGCCGCAGGTATGCAATACCGACTTCTCACTTGCAAACCATCATAAGCGGGTGCAGCATTCGGCGGGCATTGTGCCAATAAAGATTCGTATTCCAGCGCATGAGTCATGTGAATAAAATAGGTATGCTTAGCGGCAATGCGTTCGGCAAAAGCAAAGGCTTGTTCACGGCAAAGATGACTGGTGTACGCACGCTCCATTAAGCAATCCAGAAATAAATAATCCACACCCGCCAAACAAGCAACCACTTCATCGCTGATGTCATTTAAATCAGTGAACCACGCCAAATTACCAATACGAAAAGCACTGCATGTCCAACGCCCGTGCGGTACTGCAAAATGCCAAATAGGCACTTGGTTAATATGGAACACGGGATACTGATCACTCGTTTCCACAACATGTGCCTGCAATACCGGACGATTCCAATGATGTCCGACAGGGAAAAATGCGTAATCAAACCGTTGCTGAATATTGGCAATGGTGTGTTTGTTGCCGTAAATAGCAATCGCACCTTTTTGCCGATAACAAAATGCACGCAAATCATCAATGCCATTCAAATGGTCTGCATGCGGGTGCGTGTATAAAACACCATCAATACGCGGCAGCTGCTCGCGCAAGGCTTGCCATCGAAAATCGGTACCGGTGTCTATCAGCCAGCCTTGTTCTCCAATTTGCACATAAGCACTGCAACGGCTACGGCAATTTTTCGGATTGCGGCTGACACATGTGGCGCAATCACAGCCGACAACAGGGCTACCTGAAGAACTGCCGCAACCCAAAACGGTGAGGGTAATATCAACAGTCATGATGTTTATTTTCCATTAACCGTCAATGCGCGGCACTTTGCTGAATAAACGATAAAAATTGTCGGTGGACGCTTGTGCTATGGTGTCAAACGATTCACCGCGCAAAGCGGCAATGAATTCAGCAGTATGGCGCACATACGCCGGTTCATTGATTTTACCTCGCTTGGGCGCAGGAGCCAGATAAGGCGAATCGGTTTCCACCAATAAACGATCCAATGGGACATAACGGCAGGCTGCCTGAATTTCAGACGCATTTTTAAAGGTAATAATGCCGGAAAAAGAAATATAAAAACCCAAATCCAATGCCGCTTCGGCAAATGCCGTGTCTTCGGTAAAACAATGAATCACCCCGCTTTGCGCTTGCTGTTCGCGCAGCAATCGCAAAGTATCCGCACCCGCGTCTCGGGTATGCACAATCAGCGGCAAGCCGCTTTGATTGGCTGCCTGAATATGAGTGATGAAGCGTTTGTGCTGCCAGCTTAAATCACCGCTGCACCAATGATAATCCAACCCTGCTTCGCCAATACCCACCACTTTGGGGTGCTGCGCCGCTTCTGCTAACTCTGCTTGGGTGAATTCGGCAGCATCTTGTTGGTCAGGGTGAACACCCACAGTGGCAAAAATGTGTTCATATTGCTCCGCCAATGACAGCACTTCAGCAAAAGTTTCACGGCTCACGCTGATTGCCAAGGCTTGACGCACATCATTATCTGCCATATTGGTAAAAATTTCAGGCAACCTGTTTGCCAAATCAGAAAAATTTAAATGGCAGTGTGAATCAATCAGCATGATTACTACAAAGTATATGTGGGGCGTTCATTCAGCAACGCACCCGGCAACAAATCTTCAATCAGCTTCTTGGTGTCAATTGAAACCTCATCATCACCAAACGCCAAACCCACGCCTTTTGCCTGACCATTATTGCCGGTTGTGTAGTTAATCCACGCCACCGTGGTGCGCAAATATTTGGGTTCTCGCAAATCGGGTAATTTGGCAATCAGCAAAACTTCATCACCCATAGCGAGATTGGGATCGGCGTTGGGTGCAAATAAACCCCCGTATTTCAAAAAACCAATGTAGCTGCGATAAAGTTCAACTCGGTTGGGTATATCCAAATTGAGCATTTTCCCGGGAAGATCAGCGGGTGGGTTAGACATTTTTATTCTTTCGTTTTGTGTTGCCAAAGTGTTAAATAATCAATCAATAAAGATTCAGCTTGCATTTTAACACTGAGGGTGTGCTGGCCGTAAGGGGCAAGCGAAATCAGCTTATCTTGTAAGTCAAAAATCAAAGAAGCACGAATACGCTGCGTCAGATTATTCAATTCGTTTTGCCGCGACGGATAATACAATGCCGCCATATTTTGCTGCGATAAGCTCATGTCTGTCAGCCATTTTTGCAGCCAATCCATCAATACCGATAAGGGTAATTTTTGTTTATCAAAACGACCGGCATAATCCAAAATTGCCAACAGCCGCGGCGACACCAGCAAATCCAGCAGCTCTTGTCTTAACACATCTTGTTCAGGCTGTTCGTCAAATAACGGCGCGCCGCCATGAAACGCCAGCAAATCAGCAGCATTTTCCCTGCCATTCTGCCGCAAAAACTGCAACGCCTCCTCGAAAGCGGGGGCGGGCAAGACCAATGCACGGCAACGGCTTTTGATGGTAGGCAATAGTTTATCTTTATTATGGCTCACCAATAAAAAAGTTACCTGCGGCGGCGGTTCTTCCAAAATTTTCAATAAGGCATTGGCTGCCTGAAGATTCATGCTCTCAGCAGGATAAATCAGCACCACACGCCGACCGCCGCGATGTGAACTTAAGTGTGCAAAGTCCAATACAGTCCGCACGGCATCAACTTTAATCTGCAACAATTTTCGAGCTGACGTGTCATCAGCTGTTTCCGGCTGTAATTCACAATAATCCGGGTGATTTTTCTGCGCAAACAAATGACAAGAGGCACATTGTCCGCATGGCTGATGGTTCGCTTGCGGCTGTTCGCATAACATGGCTTGCGCCAAGTATTGGGCAAACACCAATTTTCCCGTTCCTTGCCGCCCATGCAACAGCCACGCATGGGCTTGCTGCTGCCAATGGCTGCTGATTTGCTGCCATGCTGCCGATTGCCACGGATAAATCATGTTATCGCATTCATTCAAAAATTAGCTCACACCACACACAAGACGCGCCAAAGCCTGTTCAATTTCTTGGCAAACTTCTTCTTTGGGGCGATTGCTGTTTATTACGCGATAACGCTGCGGTGCAATTTGAGCGCGCTGCAAATAAACCGCACGGGTACGTTCAAAAAAATCAACATCTTCCTGCTCAAATCGATCCTGAGACCGCCCCGCCTCATGAATACGCGCTAAGGCTGCCTGAAGATTTATATCCAGTATCAGCGTTAAATCAGGCTGAAAATCAGACTGTACCCAATTTTCCAACACAGCAATATCTGCTTGCGCCACTCCCCTGCCGCCGCCTTGATAGGCAAATGTCGCATCGGTGAAGCGATCACACACAACATTGATGCCTTTTGCCAGCGCGGGTTTGATAACCTCTTGTAAATGCTGCTGACGTGCAGCAAACATCAGCAAAGTTTCGGCGCGAACATCAACACGACTCGCCGGGTTTAATAATAATTCACGCAAAGCCTCTCCCAGCCGCGTGCCGCCCGGTTCTCGGGTTTGCAATATCGGCAAATTTTGGGCGGCAAACCAACGGCAAATGGTGTCTAAATGAGTGGATTTTCCGGCACCGTCAATACCGTCTAAAGTAATGAATTGAGCATTCATGGTTTATTTGATTTATTTTCCGGCGTTTTTTTCAAAATATATTGACGCACCGCCGTATTGTGTTCATTTAAATGGTGACTGAATTGACTTTTGCCGCTGCCGTCCATACGCGAGACAAAATACAAATATTCCTCTGTTGACGGATGCGTTGCCGCCAGCAAAGCCTCTTTACCCACCAAAGCAATCGGCGTGGGCGGCAAGCCGTTGCGGGTGTAGGTATTATAAGGCGTATCGCGCTGCAAATCGGCTTTTCGAATATTGCCTTGATAAGCCTCGCCCATGCCGTAAATCACCGTGGGATCGGTTTGCAGACGCATGTTTTTATGCAAACGATTCACAAATACCGCTGCCACATTTGACCGATCATCAGGATGCCCCGTTTCTTTTTCAATAATGCTCGCCATAATCAGCAATTCATAAGGATTTTTATAAGGCAAATTCGGTGAACGGTCGTCCCACACTGTCTGCAACTGTTTTTGCAAGGTTTTATATGCCAACTGATACACCGCAAAATCACTGCTGCCAATATCCGTTTCATAGCTGTCGGGAAAAAACAAGCCTTCGGGGTTATTGCTGATGGCATGCTCATCAATTTTCGCCAGCAATTGTGCATCGGTTAGATCTTGGGTGTCATGGCGCAAATTGGGATTGGCATTAATCACACGGCGCATTTGCGCAAAAGTGCTGCCCTCCACCACCTGCACGATTGATCTTTCCGGTTTGGCATCGGACAAATATTCCACCAGCTGCCATGCAGATACAGACGACGGCAAATGATACACCCCCGTTTTTAATTTGTTTTGTGCACCTTGCAGATAGGCAGACACCAATACTGCATAGCGATGATACACAATGCCATTGTTTGCCAGTGTGCGGCTCACTGCCGCCATGCCTTGTCCTTGAGTAATCGCCACCCGAAAACCATGAGTATCTTTCGGTACAAACAGTGCGAAACCCACCGCTGAAGCGGCAAGCAAACACAGCAGCAACAACACACGAAAAAATAAGCGCATCGTCAATTCCTTCTGATAATCACATTCCAAGCAGCCCGAAAATCATTTTCAGGCTGCCTGCAACGGTTTAATTTTTACGCTGTTCAGCCCTGTCTGCCGCTGCCGTAAACAACACATCGGTAGATGAATTCAGTGCAGTTTCGCAAGAGTCCTGCACCACACCGATAATAAAGCCCACCGCCACCACTTGCGTTGCCAAATCATTGCTGATGCCAAACAAGCTGCATGCCATCGGAATCAACAACAGCGAACCGCCCGGCACACCCGATGCGCCGCAAGCACCAATTGATGCCAGCACACTCAACAATACCGCCGTTGGCAAATCCACAGCAATGCCCAAAGTATGCACCGCCGCCATAGTCAATACCGTGATGGTAACCGCCGCACCCGCCATATTGATGGTTGCTCCCAGCGGAATGGAAATCGAATACGTGTCTTCATGCAACCCCAATTTTCGGCACAGCTCCATGTTTACCGGAATATTGGCAGCAGAAGAGCGGGTAAAAAACGCGGTTAAACCGCTTTGTCCTAAGCAGGTAAATACCAGCGGATACGGATTGCGGCGAATTTTCCAGAATACCAGCAAAGGGTTCACCACAAAAGCCACAAACAACATTGCCCCCACCAACACCAACAGTAATTTCACATAAGCCAGCAATTCGCCAAAACCCGTGGCTACCACAGTAGATGCCACCAAACCAAATACACCAATGGGTGCCAAACGAATCACCCACTGCACAATTTGGGTAATCGCACCTGCCAATTCAGACAAAGCATTTTTTACAGAATCTGCCGCATGGCGCAGTGCCAAACCCAGTGCAACTGCCCACGCCAAAATGCCGATGTAATTGGCATTTGCCACGGCACGAACCGGGTTATCCACCACATTCATCAATAAAGTGTGCAGCACTTCCGAAATACCTGACGGCGGCGTTTGCGCCACAACACCCGTGACCAAAGTTAATGATGTAGGAAATAAAAAGCTGGCAGCCACCGCAACCAATGCAGCACCAAAAGTACCCACCAAATACAAAATCAAAATCGGCTTGATGTACACCTGATTGCCGGTTTTATGCAAAGCAATGGCAGATGCCACCAAAATCAATACCAAAACAGGGGCAACGGCTTTAAGCGCACCCACAAAAAAACCACCCAAAATCCCCACAGACAAACCGCCTTGAGGCCACAATACCGCCAGCAAAATCCCCAGCACCAGCCCTGCCACAATTTGCCGCACCAGGCTGCCTGAAGCATATACTTGCCATATTTTCTTAATGGACATAGCCACTTACTCCCGTTCACTTAATAATTAAGTTATATAAATAGGTAATATTTAGGTAATATTTAGGTAATATTTTAGGCGAATCACAAAAACTTCGTTGCTTTTTATATCTTTTTAAACGCATATTCAATTTGACGCATTATTTTCTTGACAGAAAAAAAGCCATCGGTATAATACCCAATTCTTCGGGGTGTAGCGCAGCCTGGTTAGCGCATCTGCTTTGGGAGCAGAGGGTCGTGAGTTCGAATCCCACCACCCCGACCAGTATTATTTTTAAGTGCTAATTCCCGAAATCATGAGTTGAGTACCCGTAGCTCAACCGGATAGAGCACCGGCCTTCTAAGCCGGGGGTTACAGGTTCGATTCCTGTCGGGTATGCCAAAGTTTCCAGTGGTGGCTGTAGCTCAGTTGGTAGAGCCCTGGATTGTGATTCCAGTTGTCGTGGGTTCGAGCCCCATCAGCCACCCCATTATTTTTTCGCCTGCTTAAATCAGGGCGAAGATAAAAAAGACTGAATTACTTTTGAGTGAATTCAGTCTTTTTTATCTGTTGTTCGCCAATAGCAAAAATGAGCGGATACAATGCCATAATCATAATATACATTAATAATACACACCGAAATTTCGGCTTACCTTGTTGAAATTCAGCCAATTATTGATGATAATGCCTCATCGTTTTCAGAAAGTATGTATCATGACCTTAACCAAAGCCGAGTTGGCAGATATACTCATTGACAATATTCCGGATATGACCAAATTTGACGCCAAAGAAGTGGTGGAATCTTTCTTTGAAGAGATCCGCGTTGCTTTAGAAAACGGCGAAGAAGTCAAAATTTCCGGTTTCGGTAATTTTCAATTGCGCGATAAACCGCAACGCCCCGGACGAAACCCCAAAACCGGCAAATCCGTACCTATCTGCGCACGCCGTGTGGTTACTTTCCATTCTTCACAAAAACTTAAAGGCATGGTGGACAGACTCAAAGCGAAACAATCACGCTCCGCCTAAATTATTTTTAAGGCAATATTGCTGAGTTCCTCTTGCCAAATAATTCACTGTCTTCTATAATTTTCGTTTCAGTCGGAGTGTGGCGCAGTCTGGTAGCGCACTTGCATGGGGTGCAAGGGGTCGAAGGTTCGAATCCTTTCACTCCGACCAAAAATTGACACAAAAAAGATGCCTAATGGCATCTTTTTTGTGTTTTCAGATATTACAGTCAAACTACTTTCTTTTTCATTACACATCAATCCGAAACAAGCTGCCGCATAAATGCAATGGTTTTATTTAGCAGCATAGCCAATTAAAATAACCCTATCAAAATATATAGCTATACTATTATTTTTTTCAGAGAAAAAAGCCATGACTTACTCTGCAGATTTCAGAAAGTTAGCCTTAGATAAATTAACAGCGGGCATGAAAATCAAACAAGTAGCCGTTGAAATGAATATTGATGTTTCCACCATTTACAAGTGGAAAAACCATCAGCCTGTCAGCAAAAACAAACGCAAGCCGTTCTTTCACAAAATTGATCCCGAACTGCTAAAACAAGACGTTGAGCAATATCCTGACGATTACCAATCTGAAAGTGCCGCTCGTTTTGGCTGCTGCCAGCAGAGAATAGGACAAATGTTGAAACAGTTGAAATTATCCCGAAAAAAAAAACGCTAAAACACCCAAAAGCAGATGAAGAAGAGAGAAACCAATTTACTCAAAAGTTGCAAGAATATCAGGCACAAAATCGCCCCATTGTCTATTTAGATGAGAGTGGTTTCCAGCAAGATAACACTCGGACACACGGGTATTCAGCAAAAGGAGCTCGCTGTTACGGTGTTTTTGATTGGCACAAAAAAGCCCGAACCAATGCCATAAGCACATTACTGAATAATCAACTACTTGCTGTGGCTTTGATTGAAAATACGATTAACAGTGATGTTTTTTATGCGTACACCGAGCAAATCTTACTGCCTGAATTGCCGGAAAAAACAGTTTTGGTTATGGACAATGTACCCTTTCATAAACATAAAAACATTAAAATGCTCTTGAATGAACATGGTCATCATATACTCTGGCTGCCTGCATACAGCCCTGACTTAAATCCCATAGAACATGAATGGGCATGGGTAAAAGCGGTACGCAGGTTTTTCAGGCTTAATGACATTGATATGCTATTCAAATTGTGTATGGGGGTTATTTCGATTGAATGGTTTATGTGGTTAATTTTTTTGAAAAATTTAATAGTTTAGCTGTATATCAAAAATTACAGCATTATTTCAAGAAAGAATGAGCGGTAATCCACAAAAAAAGCAGCCCGAACGGGCTGCCTTAATTCATCAAAACACTGCTACATCGTTACGGATTACATCACAACAATCTGTTGATTTTGTAATAGTTCCAATACATCGGTTCTCACGTTTTCAAGAATGGCAATATCGGTTTCGGCATATTGATTGCCTTTGCCGTCGCGGTCAATACTGACAATGGTATTACCGTTTTCAATGCGGGTGTGAACATACTCTTGCAAGGCTTGAACATTTTCCGAAGTGAGCTTACCGTTGCTGATGTCTGCCAATAATTGATTTGATACATCTTCCAGCAATTGCGATAAATCCAATCGGTCAGCATTCACATTTTGGGCGATGTTTGCCACAGTGAAACCTTTAATGACGTCCGTGCCGTTACCAAAATCAGCGGCGGTTTTATTCAGCGCATCAAATACCACCACGTCTGCCCCGCCTGCAAACAAGTCAATTACATCATTGCCGCTGCTGCCATGAATCACGTTGTTGGCACTGCTGCCGATGATGTGGTCATCACCTTGGCTGCCAATAACGTTTTCAATATTGGCAATCGATGCCAATTGCATCGAACCTTCGCTTACCGTGCCGCTAAGTAAATCAACGGTTAAATGATGTCCTTGCACTTGGCTGAAATCAACAGTGTCTGCTCCGGTATTGCCGTCCATTTTCAGCACATTGCCTGTGTGCAAATCGGTAACGGTAAACGTATCCGCCCCCTTGCCACCCATAAACTCACCCGATCCTGTTACAGTGAACTCTTGATCCAACCAATCATTTACCATGCCCATGCCCATACTCATAAAGGTCATTGACAAATTCTGTACTTGAACACCGCTGGCAACTTCGCTTTGCACTGCGCTCATTTGGCTGTTCAGGTTGCCGTAACCGTTGGCAAGATCACCGGTGATTTTGTTTGCACCGGCTGCACTGTCAGGGCTATTGCGCCAGTTTGAATCATACCCGTTGTTGTTCGTACCCAATAATTGATCCACGGTATAGCCATTGATGGTACTGATGTCAGTATCCAAGGCAGCCAGCTTGGCGGTTAAGCTGGTAATCAGTGCGCTATCGCCCCGAATTTTCGCTGCATCTAAAGCCACCGCTACCTGCAATTTGGCGATATTCGCCAACATCGCAGCATATTCTTTGGTGGTATTCACCAAGAATTGCTCCAGTGCATTGGTTTGCGATGCTACGTTGTTGGCATTAGTAAGGCCAGGTAGGGACAGGGTGGAAGTGTATTTACTCATGCCGCTGAGTAAGCTCGGGTCTTTCAATAAGCCATTCACTTTATCAAACAAACTGTTGTATTTATTGATTAGTGAAACCGTGTAATTGGTATGGAAATCATTGAAAGTACTTGCAGCCGATGATTTGGCATTAGCCCAATACATTTCCCCATTGAAAGAAATAGTTACGTCTGATCCGCTTTTACTTATGCCGCTGGGGGACGCATTATTGTCGTTCAGTGTTACGTTGAACTTCAAGTTAATGGTGTTATCAGCCACCGCAGTATTGATTTCGCTTATCAAATCAGTGTAAGGCTGTTTGTTATAGACAAGAAGCGAGTTGGTGTCGGTTACATCTGCTTGGTTACCCGATGAATCCAATGCTGCCGCGCTGATTTTGCCGCCGTTTAAGCTTAAATCAGCAGTAATGTTGGCTGTGTATTTGCCATTAACCGATGTGGTTGTGGCCAATTGCATGTCTTGCGCTGCATTAAACACACCGTCGCCGTTTTTATCTTGGAAAATCACCACGCTGCCGTTAAAGCCTGTCGCGGTATTGCCGGATACCGCAATGCTGTCGCCGCTCAAATAGCCCGGGCTGCCTAAATCGGTTACGGCGATGGTGGGATTAACCAAATCTACTTGATTGATGACAGCAGGTGAGTATGCCGCTCCGTAAAGATTATCCACGGCAATAACGCCCACTTTGTGCGCACCCAATGCACCTATATTGATGTTGGTACTGAAATTGCCTGCGCTATCGGCAGTGAGCTGCGCCAGTATTTCGGCTTGGCTGAAAGTGCCATCGTTGTCTTTATCATCAAAAATAATCACTTTACCGCTGGGTTCAGCTTTGCCGCTGATGGTTTGCTCTAAGCCCGCCAGCCATTGGCTGCTAATCGTAACCGTGGGCGCAGCAGGTGCTCTGGGCGGATCAATTTCCGCCGCCGCAACAGTGGTATAAACATCGCTGCCCACTTTGAAGGTTACATTCACTTCATCACGAGTTACCCCTTTGGAATTGATGTATGCTGCTAAACCCACCACATCGGCAGCATTGGTAATGGCGATAGCACCGGATTGAACTTGCCCGGTAGCCGCAAATTGGGCGGTGTATGTATGACCATTAATTACCACGCTGACATTGACGGTTTTACCTGCCTCAAATCTGCCGCTGTAGTTGAGTTCATTGCTGCCCAACAAATCAGCGGCTTCAATTTTGCCGTTGCCGTTAAAGTCAAACACCGCGCTGTATTCCGGGATAAACGGCGAAGGTAAAACACCGGGCAGCAGGCTTTCATCAATGTTGATGCTGATGTCTTTGGCTGTTGAGGCTTCTTTGCCGCCGTTATACAACACTGACGCAATAATGCTTGCCGACGCACCCTGTAATGAACCGCCGTTGTTGGCTTTGGCTTCTGCCACCAAGTATGCCCACGCTTTTTGCGCTTTGGCGGCATCTTGGCTTAAATCCAGCTCCCAAGTCAGATCTGACTTAACCTTAGTGGTGAATTCTTGTGAACCCAAACCGATTTTAATGGTGTCTCCCGGTTTCACTTCCGCACCGAACACTGTACCCGTGATTTTTTGATTGCTCAAAATATTACCGGATTTATCGGTGAATTCGTTTTCGGTGGCATTTACGGTTAAGGCATCATCATTCAATACCACATCAATCGTAATGCCCGCTTGTGTCGGCTGCGGAATTAACGCACTGCTCAAGTTTTTGGCGTCCATTTTGTGGACTCCGGTAGTGAGCAGCTGCCCTTTGCGGTAAACAGCAATATGATATTCGGCAAACGAAAGGTTATTGGCAACATCACGGGCAATATCTTCACCCTTCACTTTGAAGGTTTCGGTTTTCAGCCCGTTGCTTGCCACTTGCGATAAAGTAACCGAATAATCCAGCCCGCCTACGGTTAATACCACAACATCGCCGTCTTTCACGTCTGCCATGTTCAGGGTAACGTCAACAACTTTGTATTTGGCGTTGCCAGCATCGTAAATATCGGCGTTGGCAATATCGTTGTCGTTACCGATACCGTCATCCAGTGATTGAATCACCGGTACTTTGGAAATATTGTATTGGACATCTTGAGAAATCGTGCCAATATTGCCTGCGGCATCTTGCATTTCCAAGTAAAACCGAACTTGACCATTGTAGGGTGAGCCTGCTTTAAAAGATTGCTCCAAAGCAATTTTGGCAATGTTGATGGTGAAGCTGCCTGAAGAATTCACCCGCGCAAAACCGGCATCATGGTAATAACCTGCCGCATCGTCCCAAATTTGCAAAATCACAATACCGGATTTGTAGTTTAAAACATCATTATTGCTTGCGGAAACCGTACCGTTCACTTGCATTAAACCGCCCGCAGTTACCGGAGCATTTTCCAAGTCGATGGTACTGATGTTCAATACGGCATCAACGATGGAATCTACTTTGAAATCGTTGCCGCTGGCAGTATCGGTGCTGACCGAGGAAATGGTTTGTTTGGAAGTGTGGATATTGCCGGACGCATCAATACTGTTCACCACCACATCAAAATTTTTGCCTTTTGCCAATAATTTCAGAATATCGGTGTCTTTCGCAGTTACCTTATATTCATAAGTGTATTGCGTTGCACCGCCGGCCAGCTGCGATTTAATCACCGCATTCACTTGGTATTCAGTTGTACCGTCTTTGAATACCAAAGAAACAGTAGTATTTTTAGAAAAATCATATCGTTGAGCGGCATCGGCAACCGCATTATTTGCCAGCACACCGGAAATGGTAAAGCCTGTGAACTCTCCGGCGGTAAAGATACTTTCTGTACCGCCATTGCCGTTATTCACTTGAATCACATTGCCTTGGCGGTCATAACCCAGCTGATACATATTCAATGTACCCAAATCATTTTGCTCAATGGATACATCAACGGGAGAAATCACACGGTAAATAAAGCCTTTCGGATCCAGTTTATAACCTTGGCTCGGATCAAAATTGCCTTTGCTGTCGGTGGCATTTAAGTAAATGTCAAATTTGCCGCCGACGGCGTTGATTAAATCTTTAGCAGAAATAGTGGCAGCAACCGATCCATCGCTTTTGACCACCGCATCATACACTTTGATGATTTTACCGTTGGCATCTAAATGGACTATTTCCATTTGGTCGCCTTTCACCCAAGAATAGCCCGCAGAATCAATCTTGGCTTTAAAGGTGATGTCGCCGCCGGATGTTAGTTCCGTCATTGAGATATTGGCGTCTTTGGTATTGTTTCCGCTGATTTGTGATTGTGTTACATTATAAAATTCAATGATTTGCAACACATCAGAACCGCCGGTTACTGAACCTTGCGCGGTGGATTTTACTTGGCGGTCTGCCGAAAATGCCGCCATATTGCCGGCGCGGTCAGTCAAATGAGCAGTAATGTGCAAATTGAAGTAATCGCCTGCCGGATTAAGCTGCGGCACAAGAAATTTACTGCCCGGAATGATGACTTCATACTTGCCGGTTTTATCAATGATTTTGCCTTCAAATATTTCAGCATCCATGGTAACGATAACTTTATCGCCCACAGTAAATTCTTTGGCAGTAATTTTCCCGCTTACGGTAATGTTGCCTTGAGCCTCATTAATATCCACCACATCATTGCCCGCTACTGCATTAACGCTGATGCTGACATTGGTGGGATCAACTGCCTGATCAACAATAACAGTGCAGCTGGCATCGTTATTAAATTGAATGGTGGTTTGTTTGCCGTCGCGGTAGCCTTGCAGTTTGGTGGTAATGATAACTTTTTGTTCTGTGTATTCTGCAGTTGCCAAATTTTGAATGTCTTTGGCTGCAATAATGGCACTCCACAAACCGCCTTCTTTTACCACCGCTTCATATTGCTGTTTGCCGACATTAATCAACACAATATCGCCAACCGCATAATCACCCAACACAATACCGGTTAATTTCACCGAAGACACTGAACCGTTGATAATACCGTTTACGATACCATCACCCACCAAATCACCCATGCGGTTTTCCACACTGCCGGGCGGAATATCAGGCTGTTCAATTTCATAGCTTTTCAATGCCAGCAATTTTTCACCGGTAGTGGTTTCCACCAACACGCTGACTTGTTTGGCAGCATCGGCATACAAAGCTGAACCTGCCACCGCAATTTTGAATAAACCGCCCTCGCCCCATTCATTACCATTGCTGTACTTAGCAGCGGCGGCAGGCACAATCATTTCATACACTTTGCCGCCCACGTTTACCGTAATTTTGTCGCCAGCCTTTGCATTCAACAACACGCCTTGCACATAGGTTTGGTTCACCGCCTCCTTGATGGTTACCAAATTGGGTTTGTCTGCGGGATTGGTCGGATCAACTTCAGTTACCGACATAATGATTAAGCTGTGATCATCAGTGGGGCTGGTTATGCTGTCTCCGCCCTCAATGGCGTAGCCTTTGGAAGCGGCATATTCAACCACTTTGCCTTTACTGTCGGTACCATACACCGTAACCGTAATGAACTTACCCGCGCTGTTAATGAAATCCAGCCCGTTTACTTTAATGCTCCATTTGCCGTTGGCATCCAGCTTACCTTCGTAGGTGTTTTCGTTGATAACAATGGTTACTTTATCACCTGCTTTGTAGAGCGTTTTATCCCCGCTTACCGATCCGGTTACGGTGATGTCCTTGGTGGCTTCGGTGGTATCAACGGTATCATCGCCTGTGATTTTATCAATCACCACTTTTAATTTGGCATTGGAGCCGTTATCCGTATTACCACTGCCGCCATCACCCGGCAGTTTATCTATCGGTGTGGGCGGATTGGTTTCTTTATCAACATTACCATCGCCATCGGTGTCTTTTCCGCCGCTGATCGTTGTATCACCGTTAAGCGGGAAAGTTAAACCGGGCGGCAATCCGGGCATACCCGGGTAAATCTTCCAATTGCCGCTGGCATCAATGGTTGTTGTAAAAGTGTCTCGTTTGCCGTCGTCGTTCAAATCGCCTGGGTCGAATGTCAGAATTAAATCCGGCGTTCCTCTGCCGCCCATGCCGGTGGCATCATTATAATCAATGGTAAACCACGGTTTTTCAGTATTGCCGCCACCGCCACTGCCGCCATCGCCACCACCACTACCGCCGCCGCCACTGCCGCCACCGCCACTGCCGCCACTGCCGCCACCGCCGCCATCGCCACCACCACTGCCGCCATCGCCACCGCCGCCACTATTACCGCCGCCATTGTTACTTCCACCACTGCCACTGCCACTGCCACCGCCACCGCCACTCGCCGCAGCTGCCGCAAGCCCCAAAGTGCTGGCAACAGCCACCATACCCAATGTGGAGAAACCCGCAGCATCTACCGCTGTAGCAGCATCTGCCGCAGTACCTGCACCGTTTGCCAGCATGGGTTCAATTCCGGAAACAGCCGTAAATTCAGTTGCCCCTTGCACGCTGCCCATCAGCACATTATTGCCGTGATACAGGCTGCCTGAAGCCGAATCTTGCAGTACCAAATCGTTATCAAATTTAAAATAATTTTCGATAACCACTTCTTCGCCGTTGGCTTTAACAATAACCAAATCATTGCCCACACGCTTGGTTTTAACCAACACAGAAGATCCGTGTGCTTGCTTGGTTGCATCAACGCCCTTTACTGCATCTTCCAACACAAAAATTTGATTGCCAGTTGCTGTTATGCGGCTGGCCGTGCTGGTTTGGACCGCACCGCTTGCCTTATTAACAATAGTAATCCCCATGACACACTCCCTTATCAAAAAAACAGAAACAATACCTAAATTATTGAATAGTAATAAAAAATAATCTTTTCAATACTATTAGATTACTTTACGATACCGTTATGGATTATTTTGCGATACTATCAAATTAGGTACTAGATACTATCAGGTTTAGACACTAAACACTACTGAATTAGACATCGCCAAATGATATGACTTCATGAGTTTAGTTTAGTTTGGTTTAGTTTGGTTTAGTTTGGTTTAGTTTGGTTTCAATACATCACCAGGATATAGTTGAACCACTTTCTTTTTTCACCATACAACAATTCAAAAAAATCAATCTATTACGGTAGAAGTCGGAGTAAAAAGACGTAGCCATGTACAAAAAATAGCCGTTTATGATCTATGGGACAAAATTCATACTGAAAACGGATGCATTCCTTATACTGAAAGGCTTTAAAGGGAGTTAACAGAGTTTCAAGCATTGCTGACTGAATGGTACAGTCATTACCGAGAAGGCTTTAAAAAACAAATTTATTCTGTACAGACGAGTAACTTACATCACCAAAATTCAAAGTTACGCAGTACTTATTTAAACTTGAAATGAAACGCGGGGTTGACTGTTTACATTTGAACAGCGTCCCGATTGAAATATTCCGAAAATGACCAACGCGTTGGAGAGTAAATTCAGCGATTTAAAACGACATTTGAATTATCATTCAGTGGTAAAAAGAAAAATAAAATATTGTTTATTATTGATTATTTTAAAAATAGTTCACAATCGAACAATATCAGCATGAATTTTATCCCATAGACTATAGTTTGGTTATATTTTCACAGCTTTACAATTACTGCCATTGTAAAAACACATAAACGCAACAACCCATTCGTGATATTACCATTCAATAACATCACAAACAGATTGTCGCGCTTCAAGCACAATAACTATTTTGGATTTTTTCCCACGCTAATGACCAAAACGCCCATCCATGAAAATATGAAAAAGAAAGCGGTTCTGCTGTATAACCAGGGCAATCGCATGAAAGATTTAACACAGTTTCAGTAGTTGCTCACGGTAATTATCAGAGGTAGCCGCCAGTAATCGCTGTACTTTAATACCACCTTTGCGCTTCACAGGTGATAGGCGGATTAGGTTAAGAGATATGCGGTGTAATATGGCTAAGTTATGAGCAGCGAAGCCATTTCTGGCTCGCATTTGATCATCTTTAAAAGCAATATCCATGCACCAATGCAAACTGTTTTCAATGCGCCAATGCAGGCGTATGACGTGATTCAACAATTCGGCATTGTTTGATAAGCTGCTGATATATAATCGTTGTTCATAGGTTGTTTTTCCATTGAT
>NZ_JQKE01000059.1 GCF_000745895.1 Stenoxybacter acetivorans DSM 19021
CTGCGCCTGCGCTTTGAGCTTGTCTTGAATGGCTTTTTCTACTTTTGCCAAACGCTTCATGCCGTAACGAACTTGTTTGAAGCGGCGGTTAGTGCTGTTTTTAGGCACGAATACCTGTAACCGCGCTTCTTTCAAGACTTTATAGATGGTGGGTCTGCTGACGCAATAGGTAGCCGCCAAATCAGAAACGCGGATATTTTCTTCTGTATAAAGCCGCCAAATTTCTTGACGCTGATAGGGCAGTAAACGGGTTCTTTTATGAATGTTCATTGCAGTATTTTCCTATAAATACTGTAAACAACGCTGGGATTTCTTACAGGCTATGTTTGCTTATTTTGAAAATAATAATAGTATAGCTATATCAAATCACTGTTTAAAAAAAGCCGGCTGAATATTTTCAGTCGGCTTTTTCTTATCTCAATAAAATATATCAAACAGCCTGAAATACATCAGGCTGCCTGAAAACCAAAAACAGCTATCACGAAGAGCAGAATAATCTGTCTAAGCCTTATTTCTTGCTCTCTTTACCGCCCGCCGTACAATTCAAAGCAGCGGTGCTTAAAGATTGATAGCGATAACATTCAATGCGCAATGTTTGCGATAAAGTTTCATCATTTGAATTGGCTGCGACATTTTTAACGGCAGCGGTTTTAATCAAAAATCCGGGAATTTTGCCCGGGTAATAATGTGCCATTTGTTTTGCCCAATCTTTGGCTTGAGCAATTTCGCCCGTTTGCGCCAAATACAAACCATGTATATAGGTGTTGTTAAACGGGCGGTAATGCGCCGCCAAAGCAACCGGTTCAGCCGCCCACAACGGCAATGCGGTTTGCATATTATTGACACTGTTCACAATTGACATATCGGTGTAATAGCGCAAAAAATAACTTTGTTTACGCATTTTTTCGGCTTCTTGCTGAGTAAACTGCGCTCCCGTCTTGATGCGCATCTCAAGTAAATCACCATAATCCAGCAAGGTTTTGCTGATGCCCGCTATCAACAAAATACTCAATACCACAAGCGAATAACGCAGCATCTTCGGGTATGGCTTCGCCGCTTTATTCTTTTCTTTTTCAGACAAAGGCGATAAGGACATCACCACCACAAACACCGCTAAGAAATACACATACCACAAAGGATATTCCAATAAACTGTGGCACAAGGTTACCAGCAGAATGCTCATCATCATCATGGAAGCGGCGCAGACAGGCTGCCTGAAAAATCCGCATACCACCCACACAAAACCGCCCACTATCAGAATGGTGCCGACCAACCCCATTTCTGCCAGTAAATTCAAAATCAAATTGTGGCTGTGGGTGAATAACACGCCATTTTCATACAGCCGAAATTCTTTGGCATAAACGGAAGTATCCAGAAAACCTTGGTAGGCATAGCTGCCCCAACCGTAACCAAACCAAGGTGCAGACAAGAAAATATGCCATGCTTTTTTCCACTCAAAGGCGCGGCCTGATTGTGTAAATCCGCCCTGCTCCATGCGCTCCGCACCCGATTGGTAATCAATATGAAACAACCACTCCACAAGCGGGCTGAGTATAAATTGAAACAGCAGCACCAAAGCCAAAGCCACCGCCACAATCGCAATTTGGCGATTGACTTCTCTGCCGCCGCGCCAACGCCAGAAAGCCATTGAGACACCGATTGCCGTTACATACAGCAAAATAGTGCGCGAGCCCAACAAGCCCAAAACCGCTGTTAAACACACCAGCAACAGCATGGCCAACCATTGCGGCAATTGGCGTTCATGCCATAAGTAACACAAAGCCAATACACCCCACATCAAATAATGCCCAAGGTGATTGCGCTGTCCCAATTGTCCATATACATAATGCGGACTGGGCGGTGCGGAAATAAACGGTGATGAAAAGCCAATAAATTGTAGCACACACACCACGCCTTGCAGCAAAGCACCAATAAGCAGAGCCCACGCCAAAATACGCACCGCATTTATTTGCCCGATTCTTTGCACCCAAATACGGCAAACGTAAGCCAATAACGCCATAATCAACAATATTATCGCCGTTAAATCCGATTGTTCTGCATAAGGCAAGGACATTAACCGTGCTTGAAATACCAGCAAAACCACCAGCATCAGCCAATAAACACATGCTTTAGGCAACACAATACTTCGGGTTTGAGTCAATACTGTCATCAGTGTTAAGCACAAAGCAAAATACAAAGAAGCCGTTTCCAAATAAAATCCGGAAATCGGACCAATACGCCAATCAGACAAAAACGGCGCAATGCACAGCAACAACATTGCCAACCACCACACTATGCTTTCAGGCAGCTGTTTTTTCAGCAAAACATTACCGAAAGAGATCAAACGCATGCTTTTCTCCGCGCACTCAAATACCACAAATCCAAAATAAAAAATGCCGCCGCACACACAAAAGAAGCCGCCGCACAAATTCGGCTGTTGATGTTATTATCAAACAAGCGCACCACGCCTTCCGCTACATAAAACAGCACCAATAAACTGCAATATTGGTAAGTATAAATTTTATTTTTCAGCAAACCCGCTAACGGCAACAGCAAGGGAACAACTTTCAACAGCAACAACCAAGAGCCGCCTGCCCGCAAAGGCGCGAACAACCATTCCCAACCCAAATTCACCAGCAACAAAGCCAGCCACGCTGACAACGCCATTTTTTGCAGGATTTGCTGTTTTACCATTTTCTTTTCATTCATCAAATAAACAGCCAAAATATTAAGAAACTTACTGCATTGCCGCAAATAGCTTAGTAATCTATTGCTTACAACTCAGCATCATAATAGTGGATTGTGCAAATATATGATTGCTTGCCAATGTACATCATAAAAAACGGAACAAGCAAAATAATCAAAATGCTTGTTCCCGTTATGTTCTGTAACCGGTAGCCGCCACACAAATATTTGCCGATATTTTATGCCGATAACAATTGCTCCACTGCCCATTTAATCGGGGTATCGGCAATCGGTTCTGATAACAAGCCGCGTAGCAGACTGTTGTCCAATACGGTGTAAGGCGGGCTTTTGGTATTGTCGTTATCGGTAATTGAGATCGGCTCAATCACCACATCAGTATAAGCCTTGTCTTTAACAGCGGCTGCCTGAAAAATTTGACCGGCAAATTCAGCGGCACTCATCAATTGCTGACCGGTAAAATGATAAATACCATGCATCAAGTGATGGGACTGAATAATTTGAATTAACGCGTTTGCCAAATCGCCCGCGTATGTCGGTGCAATAACCTGATCGGCAACCAAGCGCAAATGTTTTTGTGCCAAACCATTGCGTAAGATAATTTTAGCAAAGTTTTCACCATATTCGCTGTACACCCAAGATGAACGCACAATAACCGTATCAACATGGGTATTCAATGCCAGCAACTCACCCGCCAGCTTGCTTTTGCCATAGACATTCAGCGGATTGGGCGCAACGGTTTCGGTAATCGGGCTGTTCTGGCGTCCGTCGAACACTTGCTCGGTAGAAAGATGAATCAACCGCGCACCCACGGCTTTTGCCGCCGCCGCTAAATTTTGTGTGCCTTGTGCATTGACTGCAAACGCTCTGGCAACTTCGTTTTCTGCTTGGTTAACATGCGCATATCCCGCAGCATTCACAATCACATCAGGCTCAAAGGTTTTCACCATATTCAACACATTGTGCGCATCGGTGATGTCCATGGTTTTGGAATCGGCGGCAATCAATTCCCATTCTTCAGGCAGCCTGTTTTTAAAACATTGCCCGATTTGTCCTTTTGAACCGGTTAATAAAATACGCATGAAGCTGTTCTCTCTGTCAATAAAAAATTGGTTTACGCCGTCAGCGTACCTTTGGTAGAAGGCATCACGCCTACCATGCGCTCGTCATGGGCAACCGCCATGCGCAGCGCACGGCCAAACGCTTTGAAAATGGTTTCGGCTTGGTGATGCGCATTGTCGCCGCGTAAATTATCAATATGCAAAGTCATCATGCTGTGATTGACCAAGCCGTGAAAAAATTCGCTGAATAAATCCACGTCAAACTGCCCGATTTGGGCGCGGGTAAACGCCACATGATAACTTAAACCCGGGCGGCCGGATAAATCCAATACCACACGGCTGAGTGCTTCATCAAGCGGTACATAGCTGTGTCCGTAGCGGTTAATGCCGATTTTATCGCCCAATGCCTGTTTGAGGGCTTGTCCCAAAGTAATGCCGATGTCTTCTACCGTGTGATGGTCGTCAATGTGTGTGTCGCCGCGTGCGGCAATTTCCAAATCAATCAAACCATGACGGCTGATTTGATCCAGCATGTGCTCCAAAAAAGGAACACCGGTATCAAAACGCCCCACACCGCTGCCGTCTAAATTAATCGACACGGTAATTTGGGTTTCCGCGGTATGGCGGCTGACAACGGCTGTGCGCATATTATTGTTTCCCGTAAAGTTCATCGATAACCCGCAGCACGGCTTGGTTTTGCTCAGGCAAGCCTATGGTTATGCGCACACATTGGTTTAATAAAGGATGTGTGCCGTGCAAATTTTTAATCAGAATTTTATGATGATATAAGCAATCAAACAAGATTTGTGCATCGGGTACGCGTATGGTCAGAAAATTAGCTTCTGAGGCAAAATCACGCACACAAGGATAGGATCGCAAAGCAGTACGCATGCGTTCACGCTCTGCCTTGAGTTTGCTGATATTTTCGGCAATAAACGGCGTGTAATTCAGCGCAAATGCCGCTGCCGCCAAACTCAATTGATTCATATTATAAGGGGCGATGATTTTTTTTAATTCATCAATCACCGCCGCCGCACCGCAGGCATAACCAATGCGCAAACCGGCAAAACCAATTTTGCTCATGGTTCGCAAGACAATTAAATTTTCCACTGCGCCTGCTTGCGGCAAGAAAGTATCCGAAGAAAATGCACCGTAGGCTTCGTCCACCACCACCAAACCCGAGGCTGCCTGAATAATCGCCTCTACTTTTTCACGGGCAAACCGCCCGCCTGTGGGATTATTCGGGTACGCAATAAATACCAATGCCGGTTGATGTGTTTCAACGGCGGCAAGCATGGCATCTAAATTCATGGTGAAATCATCACGCAGAGGCACACCGACAAATTCCATGCCAAAAAGTTCTGCATTCACGCGATACATCACAAATGACGGCGTTGCTGCCAGCACTTTGGCGTCGGGTTTGGCAACCAGCAAGGTTAGTTTTTCAATTAATTCGTCCGAACCATTGCCTAAAGCCACCGCCGCCGTTTCGGGAATGCCCTGTGTTTGGTGCAACAGCGGCAGCAAATCACAATGCGACACATGCGGATACAGCCGAACCGGCACATCTGCCAGAATTTGACCCAATTGCGCTTTCAGCTCGTTGGGGTAGTCATACGGGCTTTCCATTGCGTCCAGTTTAATAAAATCAGGCGGCACTTCAGCAACACGGTAGGCACTCATGGCGCGAATATCGGGGCGGATAACTTGGATTTTGCTGTTTGTCATAATTCATCACATTTAACAAAAACAATTTTCAAAATAAAAGGAACAGCAGCCATTCAGTTTGGTACAAACATCACACCAATGGTTTACTGCAAACACACAAATAAAATCGGTTTCTTGTTTTCTGACTCGTTCGCCGACACCAAACAGCAGACATTTTCGGCGAAATTAAACAAACTTGCCCTTGGTTTGGTCAAGCAGCACCGTGAATGGTATCGTATTCCAGCGACCATTGATCTGGTAGCATAATCAATATGCGTTGCTTAGAGCGTAACTATAACATAAACATCACCATACGATTTCATCTGCGCGATACAGCGATGAATAATATGCGATATAACCGCTGCTTCTTTGCATACAAATATTTATTCTTTCTCAAAATCCAACAGGGTCTTTATATTGTTTGCATCTCAAAATCAATTCACGGAAAACCCATTATGTCTTTTTTGCACCCGATATTGCCGCGAAAACAATCATCAGCAAGTTTCGCTGTAGCGGTCATATTGATTTTGGCTGCATGCAGTGATCAAAAAAATATTGGTGTTGTGGCAACCGCACCAAATACATTTCATCAGGCTGCCTGAAAGACATTTATGTTGTTATTAAAACGCCGAACCGTGCTGCCGGGTTTTCGGTTGAGCTTAGGCATCAGTATTTTCACATTATCGCTGCTGGTATTGCTGCCGTTCGTGATGTTGGTGCTGACCGTAACCGATATGGGCTGGCAAAATTTTGCCGGCATCATCACTGAACCGCGTACCTTGTCTGCGGTGTGGCTGACTTTACGTATTTCGTTTTATGCCACGTTCACCAATGCGGTATTCGGCACTTTGGTGGCGTGGATTTTGGTGCGTTACAATTTTTGGGGCAAAGGCGTTGTCAATGCACTGGTGGATTTACCGTTTGCTTTGCCCACCGCAGTAACCGGCGTGGCATTGGCTGCTTTATACGCACCCAATGGCTGGCTTGGCAAATGGTTAGCGCCATTCGGTATTAAAGTGGCGTTCACGCCGCTGGGTATTTGGATAGCTTTGGTTGTGGTGAGCTTGCCGTTTATTGTGCGTGCGGTGCAGCCGGTATTGGAAGAATTATCGAGCGAGTATGAAGAAGCCGCTGCCACATTGGGTGCACCGCGCTTGACAGTTGTTCGCCGTGTGATGCTGCCTGAGATTATGCCGGCTTTGGTGATGGGCGCGGGTATGGCATTTGCCCGTGCCACCGGCGAATATGGTTCAGTGATTTTTATCGCGGGGAATATCCCGTTTAAATCGGAGATTCTGCCGTTGATTATTGCCGGTAAATTTGAATTGTTTGATATTCAGGGCGCATCGGCAGTGGCTTTATTCATGCTGTTGATTTCGTTTGCTGTTTTATTTTCATTAAATTTATGGCAATGGCATCTGAGCCGCCGTGCACAAGGACGCTACTAAGATGAGTGCAGCCAAAACCAATGAGCTGATTATTGAACCGCGCTGGATACGCCGATTGCTGATTGCTGTGGCTTTGTGTTTTTTGGGGTTGGTGCTGGTGATACCGTTGGTGTCCATTTTCTGGTTTGCCTTAGAGAAAGGCTGGAATTTGTATGCAGCAGCACTTACCGATCGGGAAGCCTTGTCGGCGATTAAGCTGACTTTGCTGATTGCAGCGGTGGTGGTGCCGATAAATGCGGTTATGGGTATTGCCATTGCCTGGCTGGTTACGCGTTTTGATTTTCGCGGCAAGCAATTGCTTACCACACTGCTGGATTTGCCGTTTTCTGTGTCGCCCGTTGTCGCGGGCTTGATGTTTGTGCTACTGTTTGGAGCACACAGCCTGATGGGCGGCTGGCTGGAAACACACGGTATTCAGGTAATTTTTGCCTTGCCGGGCATGGTATTGGCCACGCTGTTTGTAACCTTTCCGTTTGTGGCTCGCGAACTGATTCCGCTGATGCAAGCACAAGGCGACAGCGAAGAACAGGCTGCTTTGATTCTGGGTGCAGGCGGTTGGAAAATGTTTTGGCGCGTAACCTTACCCAACATCAAATGGGCGTTGCTGTACGGCATTATCTTAACCAATGCCCGTGCCATGGGCGAATTCGGTGCGGTAAGCATGGTATCCGGTCATATTCGCGGAGAAACCAACACCATGCCGCTGCAAGTGGAAATTTTGTACAACGAATACAACTTTGTTGCGGCATTTGCCATTTCCAGCCTTTTGGCACTATTGGCTTTATTCACTTTGGTATTGCAAAATTTCCTGAATTGGCATCAACAGCGTCAATGGGAAGCTGCTAAACAAGATGTACAGGCATCTTAAGGCTGCCTGAAACACACAATTGAGTAACGATATGAGTATCCGCATCGAACATTTGGAAAAACATTTTGGCGGTTTCCACGCCCTGTCTGACATCAACCTGCAAGTTCCTACCGGCTCGCTGACTGCTTTACTCGGTCCGTCCGGCTGTGGCAAAACCACTTTGCTGCGCATTATTGCCGGTTTGGAGCAAGCCGACAGCGGCAAAATTTTCTTCGACAACGAAGAAGTGAGCGGCAAACATGTACGCGAACGCAAAGTGGGCTTTATGTTTCAGCACTATGCACTGTTTCGGCACATGAATGTATTTGACAATGTGGCTTTTGGTCTGCAAGTGTTGCCGCGCAGCAAACGCCCGAATAAAGCAGAAATTGATGCGCGTGTACATGAATTACTGAAATTGGTGCAATTGGACTGGCGAAGTAAAGCCTATCCATCGCAATTATCTGGTGGGCAACGCCAGCGCATTGCCTTGGCACGTGCTTTGGCTACCGAGCCGAAATTGTTGCTGCTGGACGAACCCTTTGGTGCATTAGACGCCAAAGTACGTAAAGAGCTGCGTTATTGGCTGCGTGAAATCCACCACACTTTGGGTATTACCAGCATTTTGGTGACACACGACCAAGAAGAAGCCTTGGAAATGGCTGATGAAATCGTGGTAATGAACCACGGCAAAATCGAACAAATAGGCAGCAGTGAAACGCTGTATCAACGCCCTTGTAATGTGTTTGTAACCGAATTTCTGGGCGAAGTGAATATGTTTGACAATGCCCGTATTGAACGGGGTGAATTGCATATTGGTGATTACCGCGAGCCGATGTCTGAGCGCGCCGATGAACGCCAAAACGTAACGGTGTATGTGCGTCCGCATGAATTGGCATTACTGCCCGAGCATACAGGCAACACCATTGCCGCTGCCTGTATTGAGGATATTCACGCCATTGGTCCGCAAGTGCGCGTAACCTTGAACATAGCAGGCAGAGAAAAACCGCTGCATGCTGTTTTAGCACCGATTGAGTTTCGCCAACTGGCTCTGCAAATCGGACAAACCGTGTGGTTATATCCGCGCCAACTCACGGTATTTCGCCTACCGGAGATGGTGGAGTATGTTATTTAAATGCAATCGGTTTTGTTGCCACCTTCGAGATTTTAATGAAAATGGCGTAAAAACGATTAAATTGTTAATATTTAAACCAGAATAAAAACACCGATTAAATGAACGTTTAATCGGTGTTTAAAGTGTGTCTAAAGCAGGCTGATTTTCGGAAAAAATGTGCAAATAACAATGTCGTTTGGCGTTGATTTAATCAAAGCACTTCAAAACAATCAATCACATTTTGAATGTGCGGTTTCATCCCAAACGAGCGAGGAAACCATTGATAAACCAGCATACACTTCTTACCCGCGCCGCCAAGTCGTTCCGCCTGCACCGTCTTCCAGCACAATTCCCGCCGCTGCCAACTCATCGCGAATGCGATCGGATTCTGCCCAGTTTTTGGCGGCGCGTGCGGCTTGGCGTTGGCTGATTAATGCGTCAATTGCTTCGTTGTTTAAGCCGTCTGCAACACTGCCCAAGTCCGCTTGCAAAAAGGCGGCGGGGTCGCGTTGCAGCAAGCCCAACAAACCGCCCAAGGCTTTCAGGCAGCCTGACAATTGCGGGTCTCTGCTTTTGTTGACATCGTTTGCCAACTCAAACAATACCGCCACCGCTTCGGCAGTGCCGAAATCATCGTTCATGGCGGCGAAAAACCGACGGCTGTAATCGCTGCTGTTTTCATCAACAGCAACTTCGGCTGGCGGTGTATTTTTTAATGCCGTGTATAAACGGGTCAGCGCACCTTTGGCATCGTCCAAATGCGCATCGGAGTAATTCAAAGGGCTGCGATAGTGGGCGCGTAAGATGAAAAAACGCACTACTTCTGAATCGTATTGTGCCAGCACCTCGCGTATGGTGAAAAAATTACCCAGCGATTTAGACATTTTTTCATTGTCCACGCGAATAAAGCCGTTGTGCATCCAATACTTAACATGGCTGTCAATGGTTCTGCCGTGCATCTCTCCGCAGCGGGCATGTGCCTGTTCATTTGCACCGCAGCTTTGGGCAATTTCGTTTTCGTGGTGCGGAAATTGCAAATCTGCGCCGCCGCCGTGTATGTCGAATGTATCGCCCAGCAAATCTTCGCTCATGGCAGAACATTCAATATGCCAACCCGGGCGGCCTCTGCCCCACGGGCTGTCCCAAAATGGCTCATTCGGTTTGGCGGCTTTCCACAGCACAAAGTCCAGCGGGTCGCGCTTATGGGTATCCACTTCCACGCGTTCACCTGCGCGCAAATCGTCTAAACTTTTGCCCGACAATTGCCCGTAAGCGGCAAATTCACGCACGGCATAATACACATCGCCGTTAGCCGCCGCATACGCCTTGCCATTGCCAATCAAGCGTTCAATCAATGCAATCATTTGTTCAATATGAACGGTGGCGCGCGGCTCAAAATCCGGTTTTTCCACACCCAACGCCGCCGCATCTTCATTCATGGCTTGAATAAAAAAATCGGTGAGCTCGTTAATTGACATGCCGCGTTCGGCGGCACGGGCGATGATTTTGTCGTCAATATCGGTGATGTTGCGCACATAAGTGAGCGGATAGCCCAAGGTACGCAGCCAGCGCGTTACCACATCAAACACCACCATTACCCGCGCATGACCCAAATGACAATAATCGTACACTGTCATGCCACACACATACATGCGTACCTGTTTTTCATCTAATGGTGTGAACCGTTCTTTTTCGCGGGTTAAGGTGTTGTAGATATTCAGCATGGTTTATTTACACTTGTTGCTGCCATACAGGCAGTAAGATTTTTAATAAAAGAAGTTGAAATATTATCATAAAACAAAATTTATTCCAAAGAATTGCTTATTTACGTTATTTATTTTATTCAGTTGTAGAATTTCAACGGGTTTCCTGTAAAATTGTTTTTTATTTTTCTATTTATTAGGAATACATCACCAAATTTATCTGAATAGCAGCAGAATTTAATGGGAGCTTGACGTTTAAAGCTAAACGCAGCTCATAACATGAAAGCACACCAAATCGTTTCGTAGGTAGAAAATAAAGTTTATTAATACTTATTTATTTGTTTCAGGTAGCCTCTGATGAGCTATTTTCCTCAGTTTTTTCCGCAACAATTTGTTTAGCAGGTGATATTTTCTTTTTGAGGAATCCTTTCGTTACTTCGTGCAAAGGACTGCCGTGATTTTCTTTTTCCATTAAACGTAAAGGCGATTCATCAAAACGAGTTAAAAAGGATGTCAATAATTGGCTACTCATGTCTTTATTAATATTTTCTGCTTCGCGGCGAAAGCCTTCATAGGCTTGTGCGGTTGCTGCTTTAAAAGCATAATCTTCAGCAAGCTTAAACCGCTTTCCAATTTGTCTGGTTGCCAGCCATGCAAACCAGACAGGTGCGCCAATTAATACAATCGAAGTTAGAAAATGAAGACCAATCAATCCTGTTGTAATATTAGGTAATTTAAACAATTCTGATAATTCTGATGCACGCCGTATACTCAGGAAAAGTGCAGATGATAATGCTCCTACCAAGAAACCCACCCACCACCATATTGATGTTTTTAATTCTTTAGCACGCTCTGAGAATGATTTTGCTAAGCCTACACTGGTTGCTGATGCCAGAGCAGTATTAGAACCTATGTTCAATAATATTTAAGAACCAATATTCAAAAAATTCTTAATAAAATCATATGGCGTATAATTAGCAGATAAACCAAGATAGTAGGTAATCCTTTATGTACCCGAGTGATTTGACAGATAGCCAATGGGCGATGATTGAGTCGTTTTTTGACATCATATGATTTTATTAAGAATTTTTTTTGAACATGGGTTCTTACATTTTTCAAGAGTTAATTCAGCGGATTCATTAATTCCTTTTAACTTCCTATCAATTTCATTACTGTCTTCTTTTATTTGTGTAATCTC
This sequence comes from Stenoxybacter acetivorans DSM 19021, assembly GCF_000745895.1. Taxonomy (GTDB): domain Bacteria; phylum Pseudomonadota; class Gammaproteobacteria; order Burkholderiales; family Neisseriaceae; genus Stenoxybacter; species Stenoxybacter acetivorans. Next base: position 11,782 of record NZ_JQKE01000059.1, read on the forward strand.
ACTTTGATCACGCTTTACTTCATCAGCAATCTCAGCAATTTCTGTCCGCGCTTTTGCCAACTCTTCTAAATCTATAGGTAATTCTTCCGCAGCTTTATTCGCTTTCTCAATACGAATCAACATTGATTCTAATGAAGCAAACCGCTCTTCGCATCCTTTTAACTTAGCTTCCATGCTAGTTAAATTTTTATTTATTTCTTTTTGTTTTTTTATGTTTTCGGCACGAATATCAATTTTGAAAACTCGTTCCAGTGTTTTTTGTAAATTTTGTAAAGTGAGTATATAAGTAAGCACACTTTGAGGGGGATTGCTATTTATTTGATTAACTAAATACTCAAAATTCTGAAAAACAGCTGCATAGTTATTTATTGTTGCAGCATCATTATCACTTAAATCACCAATATTAAAATCAGATTGCTCAATCATCTCTATTGTATTTACAATAGATTGCGTATCCGTAATTAAATTGTATCGACTTAACCCTAACTGATTTCCTAGTTAATCATTAAGATTACTTTGTTGCTTAATTTTTTCAATCAGAGATTGCAAATCTCCTTTAATTTTACTCAAATCATCATTAATCATTTTCATCCCCTTAAAATATTAAATCGCATCTATCATAGACAATAACGAGCAGATTATCCACTCTGCCCGTTATTGCTTTCTTAGTGAATCACACCCGTTCGTTCACCCACGCCGCCACTCCCGCCAACATTTCAGGTAGCCTGTCAATCTCCGTGCCGCCTGCTTGTGCTAAATCAGGTCTGCCGCCGCCTTTTCCGCCGACTTGTTCCGCTGCGTGTTTTACCAAATCGCCCGCTTTTACGGTTTTGGATAAGGCTTTGGAGACGGCGGCTGTTAAAGCGATTTTGCCGTCATTCACTGCTGCCAGCAGCACAACGATATTGTCGCCTTTGCCGCTTAAATCTGCGGCAATTTCACGCATGGCGTTACTGTCGGTATCGTTTAATTGTTTAGCGATTAAACGTACCGCACCGATGCTGACTGCCTCATTCAGCAATGCCGCACCGGCGTGTTTCGCCAGCTCGGTTTTGGCTGTGCTGAGGGCTTTTTCCAGCAGTCGGCTGTTTACTTGGGCTGCCTGAATTTTCGGCAAAATATCCTGCGGGGTTTGTGCTTTGAGTTCAGACACGGTTTGTTTAATTAAATTTTCCTGCTCTTGCACCAAACGCAAGGCGTTTAAACCGGTTACTGCCTCAATGCGGCGCACGCCCGCGGCAATGCCGCTTTCAGACACAATTTTGAATAAGCCAATGTCGCCGGTACGGCTCACGTGTGTGCCGCCGCACAATTCGGTAGAAAATTCGCCCATGCTCAAAACGCGCACGGTATCGCCGTATTTTTCACCGAATAACGCCATTGCACCGGCGGCAATCGCATCGTCAAAGCTCATGTGCTCGGCGCACACGGCAATATTTGCCAATACCGCACGATTAACGCGGTTTTCAACTTCGGCAATTTCAGCGGCGGTTACTGCTTGCTGATGTGAAAAATCAAAGCGGGTACGCTCGGCAGTAACCAAAGAACCTTTTTGTTCTACGTGTGCACCCAATACATCACGCAAAGCGCGGTGCATTAAATGGGTGGCACTGTGATTGCGCATATTGGCATCGCGTATGTCATTGTCAATGTGAGCACACACGGTGTCGCCTACTTTCAGGCTGCCTGAAACCATGATGCCGAATTGTCCGCTTACTGCCGCTTTGATTTTCTGGGTATCACGCACTTCAAAACGATTATTGTTGGTTTCGATGTAACCCACATCGCCTACTTGCCCGCCCGATTCTGCATAAAACGGTGTTTTGTCAATAACCACCGCGCCAATGTCGCCTTCTTTCAATTCATTGACGGCTTCGCCATCACAATACAATGCCAATACTTTGGCTTGTGTTTCTCGCTCGGAGTAACCTTTGAATTCACTGTCTGCGCCGTCGTATGCCAACTGGGCGTTGGCTTTAAAATTTTGAGCGGCACGGGCACGGGCGCGCTGAGCGTCCATTTCACGTTCAAAACCTGCTTCGTCCAGCGTGATGCCGCGCTCACGGGCAATATCAGCAGTGAGGTCGTAAGGAAATCCGTAAGTGTCGTAAAGCTTAAAAATTACCTCACCTGGCAAATGCTTGCCGCCGTCTGCCAAGGCTTCTTCCAACAGACTCATGCCTGTTTCCAGTGTTTGGGCAAAGCGGCTTTCTTCGTGCTTTAAGGTTTCGGTAATCTGCGCTTGTTTGTCTTTTAATTCGGGATAAGCACCGCCCATTTCCTGCGCCAAATCGGCAACCAATTTATGAAAAAACGGTTGATTTTGACCCAATTTATAACCATGCCGCACCGCACGACGAATAATACGCCGCAACACATAACCGCGTCCTTCATTGCTCGGCAGCACGCCATCGGCAATCAAAAATGAACAAGCGCGAATATGGTCGGCAATCACTTTGAGGCTGGGGGTATTTTGGTTGTACGGCACACCCGTTTCGCGGGCAGCGGCTTTAAGCAGGTTCACAAATAAGTCAATTTCATAATTGCTGTGAACATGCTGCAACACGGCGGCAATCCGTTCCAAACCCATGCCGGTATCCACCGATGGTTTGGGCAGCGGGTGCATCACGCCGGCTTCATCACGGTTAAATTGCATAAATACGCAATTCCAAATTTCGATAAAGCGGTCACCGTCTTCTTCGTCACTGCCGGGCGGTCCGCCCCAAATATCCGCGCCGTGATCATAGAAAATTTCAGAACACGGTCCGCAAGGTCCGGTATCGCCCATTTGCCAAAAATTATCAGAAGCATAACGGCTGCCTTTGTTGTCGCCGATGCGAATGATTTTTTCGGCGGGCAAACCAATTTCGTTTAGCCAAATATCATAGGCTTCATCGTCTTCGGCATACACTGTTGCCAGCAATTTGTCTTTGGGCAGGTTCAGCCATTCGGGTGCGGTGAGAAATGTCCATGCAAACCGCAAGGCATCGCGTTTAAAATAATCGCCAAAACTGAAATTACCCAACATCTCAAAAAAAGTATGATGCCGTGCGGTGTAACCAACGTTTTCTAAGTCATTGTGCTTGCCGCCCGCGCGAACGCATTTTTGCGAAGAGACCGCACGGTGATACGGGCGTTTATCAAAGCCCAAAAACACGTCTTTAAATTGATTCATGCCAGCATTGGTAAACAATAAAGTTTTATCATCTTGCGGCGGCACAAGCGATGAAGACGGTACAATCTGATGACCGTTCTGTTCAAAAAATTGAAGGAAGCGAGAGCGAAGTTCTGCGGTTTTCATAATATTTTCTGGTTGTTTAATGGCGTTTTCAGCGGCTTGAAACGTTTTTCAGGCAGCCTGAATATTTTATACGTACATAAATAGATGAAATATTACCAGAACCAACAGTTTATTTGTTATATCGTTGAATTTATTGATGTATATAAATAGACAAAATCTATCTGCGGTTTCGATTATTGCAAAACATGAAACCACTTTGTGTTACTCTTTTACTTTCCGTTTTACCTAATTTAAAGGTTAATCCCTCATGAAACTCTACACCTACGACCACTGCCCCTACTGCACCCGTGCCCGCATGATTTTCGGTTGGCACAATATTGATTTTGAACATATTATTTTGCTGAATGACGATGAATCCACACCTGTGGGCTTAATCGGTAAAAAAATGGTGCCTATCCTCGTTAAAGCCGATGGCACAGCTATGGGCGAAAGTTTGGATATCGTGCGTTTTGTGGATAATGCAACAGCAACACAACAAGCCGGTAGTCGGCTGCCTGAAAATGTTCGTCCTGAAATTGAAGCGTGGCTGGCAGAAATAAACGAATATCAAAATCGGTTGATAATGCCGCGTTGCGTGCAATTGAATTTAGCCGAGTTTGCCACACAATCCGCCATTGCTTATTTCGTCAATAAAAAAACTGCGTATATTGGTGATTTTTCTGAAAATCTAAAAAATTCAGCGCAATATCTCGCCAAAATCAACGCTGATTTAATTGATTTAGCAGATTTAATTCACTCGCCCGAAGCAACCAATGGTGTTTTCAGTATGGAAGATATTTTGCTGTTCCCTATTTTACGCAATTTAAGCATGGTTAAAGGCGTTGATTGGCAAAAACCCGTATTGACGTATTTAGAAAACATGTCTGCACAAACGAAAATTGATTTATTTTCAGACAGGGCGATTTGAGCCGATTGATTCAATCCGAAAGCATGAGCAGCAGACAGCATTACATTAAAAGAGTGTTATCACAAACCAAAATGCGGTGTATTTCCCGATACGCCGCCATTTTAAATAAAGAATTGCTTTACTGCCTCCGCAGATTAACACTGCTATTCAGGCAGCCTGAATCACTGTTCTAATCTGTTTCAGGCTGCCTGAAAAGCAAACACTTATATCTGTACTACTATTTTTTCAGAGAGAAAAGCCATAACCTACTCTTTTTCATCTCCGTTTTTACCGTATAGGGCTTGATTGTTTCGGATTACCGCGTAGTGAAAAAGAAAGCAGTTTGGCTGAACAAAAAGGCTGCCTGAAACTTTCAGGCAGCCTTTTATTGATAGATGCTTATTGGGGCTTATTGGATTATCCGCACCTACGCCACCCAATGCGCATTTGCCAGCAACTGCTGCATTTCCAGCGTTTTATCGGCAAACTGCCACGTTTCGATTTGGTAATTTGGATTGCTGAATGAATTCTGCACCGTTAATTTATCACCGGTTTGACCATTCAACACCGTTAAATCATTGCCGACACGTTCCAAAAAGATTTCATCGAATAACACGTCTTCAAATCGAATAATGTCATCACCCGCAGTGCCGCCGCTGTTGTCCAAAACCGTATCTTGCCCATGTCCTTTACTGAACGAATACGTATCGCCCTGATAAGCACCTTCCAAATAGTCATTGCCTGCGCCGCCAATTAAGGTATCCGCACCATTTCTGCCATAAAGTTTATCGTTGCCCGTATCGCCGACTAAAACATCATTACCGTTGTTGCCTGTTAAGGTGTCATCACCCGCGCCGCCGTCCAACAAATTATCTTTATCGGTTGCCTGAATGGTATCATTGCCCAATCCGCCGTAAACATTGACTTTGCCCTGCCATGCACTGAGGTTGATGTTG
>NZ_JQKE01000060.1 GCF_000745895.1 Stenoxybacter acetivorans DSM 19021
TTGCAACAATGTCCTTATCAGATTGATTGCGTATACTCGGATAACGGGACAGAATACAAGGGAACGCCGGAACATGCTTTTAAAATTGTCTGTACAGAACATCGCATCAATCAAAAATTTACCCGAGTTGCCCGCCCACAGACCAATGGTAAGGCAGAGCGGGTTATCAGGACGTTGATGCAGATGTGGCACGATAAAACACGCTTTCAGGACAGTGAGCATCGAAAGCTGGAGCTAAATCGCTTCATCAACTACTACAATACGGTGAAGCCCCATAAATCACTTAACGGGGCGACACCATACGAGGTACTAGAGAAATATTTTTATTTTGATGAGAAGTGTAAACAACGCGGGTAATTCTTACAAGCAGCAATACTACAAGTGTTATTGCTTCATTGACAATAATCAATAATCGGTAAAATGGTTAATTTTATTTTCAGGCAGCCTATCGAGTAACAGGCTGCCTGAAAATGATTGTATTTATTTTACTAAAACCCATAAAAACAAATGGTTATAGCACGGGTTGTAAAAAATATTTCCACGCTTCCCAGCTCACAGCCATTTCTGCGGAATTTCACACACTGGAATCGGTTTGATTTTGTGCTGCATAACAGTATGCAAGCGGTGGTAAATTTCAAACACTTCGCGTTCACGCCCGCTGAAGTCTGCCGCTTGGTGTTGATCGTACACCGACATTGCCCATTCCAATTCAGGATAACTTGCGCCGATGTGTTCTTCATCAGACGGGCTGTTTTCCCACAAGCCATCGGTGGGTGCGGCTGCCTGAATGCTCTGCGGCACATCTAAAGCGGCTGCCAATTCATATACTTGCGATTTTAATAAATCTGCAATCGGGCTGATGTCCACGCCGCCGTCGCCGTATTTGGTGAAAAAACCAACGCCGAAATCCTCAACTTTATTGCCTGTACCGGCAACCAATAAGCCGTTTACCTGTGCAAAATAATACAACGCCACCATGCGCAAGCGGCTGCGGCTGTTTGCCAATGCCAATTGTTCGTTGTGTGTGCCTTGCTTTGGCGCACCCACTGATAACGAAAAAGTGTCAAATGTGCTGCTCAAATCGGCACGCATTGCGTCCACGTTGGCAAACTGCTGCTGCAAGTGCGTGATGTGTTCCTGCGCCCTGCTCACTTGATCATTTGGCTGATGAATCGGCATTTCCACCAACACGGTTTTCAAACCGGTTTTTGCCGCCAATGTGGATACCACAGCCGAATCCACACCGCCGGAAACGCCCACCACAAACCCTTGCATTCCGGCGGAAGCGGCATAATCTTTCAGCCAGCCGACAATATGATTAATCACCGCTTCAGCTTGCATGTGTTTATTCCTTGTTTATTTGATTGTTTGGTTTATTTTAAGACAATGATTGCAAAACTTTTGCCAAATGCTGCTCATAATCGGCTTTGTATTGGTCAAAATGCGGGTCTTTTATGACATCATTGCACATGAACGTCGGCAAAGCTTCCATACCCAAAAATTGATGGGCTTTGTGCAAAGGAAACAGCACCGCATCAATGCCTTTGCCTTCAAATAATTGTTTTGGGTCGGTAAACGCTTCTAAAGGCGCGTTCCAAGTAACCGAAAACAGGTATTTTTTACCGTGCAGCAAGCCGCCGCTGCCGTATTTTTTGCTGCTGTCGCTGCGTGTGCGCCCATCGGATTCATATAGTTTGCCGTATCCGACGGTAAACACTTCGTCCATGTATTTTTTGGTAATCCACGGTGCAGACATCCACCAAATCGGAATTTGATGAATCACCACATCGGCAGCGGCAAATTTTTCTGCTTCCGCTGCTGCGTCATAGCCGTCATCAATGTGGCATTCGCTCACTTTTACGCCGTTTTTCAACAAAAAATCCTTTGCAACTTCATGCAAAGAATCGTTGAGTTTGCCGTGTGAATGACCGAAGTCTTTCGCGCTGTTTAAAAGCAAGATATTCATTATTTCTCCTTATGTGGATTGAATGATAATTAAACAGTAAGTATATACGTAAACGGATTTATTCTCTAACTGAAAACGCTTTTTGCTGTTTTCTACCAACAAAAAGCGTTTGTATTCCGTTTTCGACAGCAGCCAACGGCAAGGTTTTAAGAAGCTGCTTCTTCTCCTTTTACCACTCGCCGCCAATGATGCAATAACGGCTCGGTGTAACCGCTTGGCTGTGCCACGCCTTTGAAGATTAAATCGCCGGCGGCTTTGAATGCGCATGATGTGTCTTCATGCCCCGCCATTGGGCGGTAATTCGGATCATCGGCATTTTGCTTATCAACCATAGCCGCCATGCGCGACAAGGTTTCTTTAATCTGCGCTTCAGTAACAATGCCGTGCAGCAGCCAATTGGCAACATGCTGGCTGGAAATACGCAAAGTGGCTCGGTCTTCCATTAAGCCGATGTTGTGAATATCGGGTACTTTGGAGCAACCCACGCCTTGATCAACCCAGCGCACAACATAGCCCAAAATGCCTTGGCAATTGTTGTCCAGTTCTTCTTGAATTTCTGCGGCAGACCAATCGGTTTTGGCGGCAACGGGAATGTTGAGTAAGTCGTCCAACCAATCATTGTGTTCATTCGCCAGTTGTTTTTGCACATCAAATACATTGACTTGATGATAATGCAGGCTGTGTAAAGTAGCCCCTGTAGGCGACGGCACCCATGCAGTGGTGGCCCCTGCTTTTGGATGTGCAATTTTTTGCTGCAACATTTCCGCCATTAAATCGGGCATCGCCCACATGCCTTTGCCGATTTGTGCTTTGCCGGGCAACCCGCACTGCAAGCCCACTTGTACGTTGCTGCGTTCGTAAGCATTAATCCATTTGCTGGATTTCATATCACCTTTGCGTATCATTGCGCCGCTTCGCATGGCGGTGTGCATTTCGTCGCCGGTGCGGTCAAGGAAACCTGTGTTAATGAATACCACTCGCTCGCGGGCGGCATAAATACAGGCTTTGAGGTTTACCGATGTGCGGCGTTCTTCGTCCATAATCCCCATTTTCAGGGTGTTGTGCGGCAAATCGGTGAGTTGCTCCGCAGCACCGAATAAATCGTTGGCAAACGCCGCTTCTTCGGGACCGTGCATTTTCGGTTTAACGATATAAACACTGCCGGTTCGGCTGTTGGTGTTTTCACTGCGCTGCAAATCGAATGGTGCAATTAAACCCGTCATCACCGCATCTAAAATGTTTTCGGGGATTTCTTGTCCGTTTTCGTCCAATACCGCAGGCGTGGTCATTAAATGGCCAACATTGCGGATAAACAGCAGCGAACGACCGGGCAATTTGAATGTGGTTTTGCCGTCGGGCTTTAAATATTCACGGTCAGGGTTGAGTTTGCGGGTAAAGGTTTTACCGTCTTTTTCCACCGTTTCTACCAGCGTACCGGTCATCAAGCCCAGCCAGTTGCGGTACACCAAGGCTTTGTCTTCGCCGTCCACCGCCGCCACTGAATCTTCACAGTCCATGATGGTGGTCAGCGCGGCTTCCATGATGATGTCTTTGATGCCGGCGGGATCTTGCTGACCAATCGGGCTGGTTTTGTCAATTTGCACATCAAAATGCAAACCATTTTGCAAGAATAAGAGTGAAATCGGTGCGTCTGCCACGCCTCTGAAACCAACGAAATACTGCGGATTGAGCAAACCGATTTTACTGCCGTCTTTGAGCGTTACTTGCAGGTTGCCTGAAACCACTTGATACGCCAGCGCATCTTTGTGGCTGCCTGAAACCAGCGGTATGCTGTTGTCTAAAAAATCACGCGCAAACGCGATAACGGCATCACCGCGTTTGGGGTTATACCCTTTGCCCGGCGCAAGTTCGCCTTTTTGACTGATGGCATTGGTGCCATAGAGCGCATCATACAAACTGCCCCAGCGGGCATTGGCGGCGTTTAGCGCGTAGCGGGCGTTCATAATCGGCACCACCAATTGCGGTCCTGCTTGTTCGGCAATTTCGCGATCCACATTGGCGGTGGTGATGGTGAAATCTGCCGGCTCGTCTGTGATGTAGCCAATGTCTTTCAGGAAGCCTTTATATGCCGCAATATCAGCAATCGCTCCTTTGTGTTCGCTGTGCCAAGCGTCCAGCTTTGTTTGAAATTCATCGCGTTTTGCCAGCAATGCACGATTGCGCGGGGCAAATTGATTTACCAATTTGCCGAATCCTTGCCAAAATTTTGCCGCATCAATGCCTTGCGGGTGTTTTGCCAAGACTTCATCGGTAATGAAACGATACAGATTTTCTTCTACTTGCAAATTGGCAGCGGCTATGTATTGAGCCATGGTGTTTCCTCACTTTGTTTTGTTTATTTCTGATTTAGAACAATCAACGACAACCACAGGGTCAATTCGTTTTTTTTGTTGCAACCGATAAAATTGCCTGAAAACAAGTAAAGTTTCAAGTGTTTTGTGATGATTTTTTGAATACTGCGGGATTGATTATTACAACATTTTGATTTTTTTATTTTTTATAAAAATGTTAAATTTTTCACTGTATGACAAAAGTCAATTTTGACAAGATATTCTGCTGCTCTAAAACAACAATACAAGGCTGTCTGAATAATCTGCCGCCGCAATCAAAACGGCAGGCAGATACCGCACTGGTTTTGCTTCATAATTATGGTAATAGGATACAAAGTTTATTGATTTTCAAGCAGTTTATTGTATTTGGCTGCTCAATTTAAATTAAATCCATTGCGACACTCTGCCTTGTTTAATGGTATTTAATCATGTTACCGAAATTCTTTCATTGCCATTTTCAGATAATAAAACATTGACCACAAAGTAAGAATGGCGGCAATCAACATAAAAACATTGCCCAACCAGATAAGATTAATGCCCAGCCACGGAATGTCATAGATTAATAACAATAAAATAGCAACCATTTGTGCGGTGGTTTTGAGTTTGCCGATTTGAGCAACCGCAACGCTGCTGCGTTTTCCCAGCTGCGCCATCCATTCGCGCAAGGCAGAAATAGTGATTTCCCTGCCGATAATAATCATGGCAAAAATAGCATAGGTGCGCCCGATGGATACCAGCAAAATCAAGGCAACAACAACCATGAGCTTATCGGCAACAGGGTCAAGAAACGCGCCAAAATCAGAAGTTTGATGCCATTTACGCGCCAAATAACCGTCAAACCAATCGGTAATGGCGGCGGCGGCAAATAAAAAAGCGGCAAACCAATTGATCTCGGTGTTGTTCAGCCAGCCTGCGGGCAAGTAGAACAACACAGTGAACAAGGGAATAAGCAAGATGCGCAGCCATGTAAGCAAAATGGGGATATTCCAAGCAGGCATGAGCAGGGCTTTCTGTTGTGTGTTTGGCTTGTCGGTAAAATACAGGCACGGCAATGAGGCTGCCTGAAAATATTTTGTTTTTTATTCATGCCGATGCGGTAAAAGTGCATCAGCACCATGTCAATAAGCAAAGCACAAACCAATGTGTTTTGTTTCAATCCAATATTCAGGCTGCCTGAAACCAAGTTATGCGTTTTTTGCCGCTTTGATGCTGTCAATAAAACGATCAAACAAATACGCTACATCATGCGGACCGGGGCTCGCTTCAGGGTGTCCTTGAAAGGAAAAAGCGGCTTGATCGGTTAATGCAATGCCTTGCAAAGAACCGTCAAATAAAGAGCGGTGAGTAACACGCACATTGGCAGGCAAACTCTCGGCATCTACTTCAAAACCGTGGTTTTGGCTGGTAATCATCACGCGCCCACTGTCCAAATCCTGCACAGGGTGATTCGCACCATGATGACCAAATGCCATTTTGCGGGTTTTTCCGCCCACCGCCAAGCCCAATAATTGGTGTCCCAAACAAATACCAAACAATGGTTTTTTGGCAGATAACAGTTCACGCACGGCGGAAATGGCATAATCGCACGGCTCGGGATCACCGGGTCCGTTGGATAAAAATACGCCGTCCGGATTCATCGCCAGCACTTCGGCGGCAGTGGTCTTGGCGGGAACAACGGTTAAACGGCAGCCGCGCTCTGCCAACATGCGCAAGATATTGGTTTTAACACCGAAATCATACGCCACCACGTGATACGAAAAATGCTCAGGCTGCCTGAAACCTTGCTCCAGCCGCCATTCGCCTTGGGTAAATTCATAATGGGCATGGCACGTAACTTCCTGCGCCAAATCTTTGCCTGCCATGCTGCCAAAAGCCTGTGCCTGCGCCAAAGCATGTTGTTCATCGGCATCTTTGCCTGTCATGATGCAACCGGCTTGCGCACCTTTATCACGCAGAATGCGGGTTAAGCGTCGGGTATCGATGTCTGCAATGGCCACGGTTTGGTGGCGTTTCAGGTAATCACCAAGGCATTCTGTTGCGCGGAAATTGCTGTGCTGCAAAGGCAGGTCGCGAATAATTAAACCTGCGGCATATACTTGACGGCTTTCGGTGTCTTCGGCATTTGTGCCGGTGTTGCCGATGTGCGGATAGGTAAGCGTAACCATTTGCTTGGTGTAGGACGGGTCGGTAAGGATTTCCTGATAACCGGTCATGGCGGTGTTAAAAACCACTTCGCCGACAGCGACTCCCTGCGCACCAACGGCAATACCGTGAAACACAGAGCCGTCTGCCAAAACCAAAATTGCTGTTGTTGTCATTGATTGTGTCCTGTCATTTTTTGTTTTTGAGCCGATGTTTTTTTGTGAGGCTGAATTTGTATTTATTTTGTGCTGTATGTATTGAATTGGGCTATTTTTATTGTTGTGCTTGGTACATATTCAACTTATTCCGCCGTCTTGGTCTGTGTTGTTATCGCAGTGTCATTTTAAAAGCAGGAACTTCAGTTCAGCAACACAGTATTCATGATGCCCCAGGCAGAAAAAAGCTGCCGTGATTTTAATTGTTTTCTATATATTGCCTAAATCAAAGACTACCTGCAAAAAGCACGCCGCACATCAGAAATCATGTGCCGCGTGCTTTTAAATGCAGTGCGCTCACGCCTGCACAGAGAAGCGGGTTATTCTAGCGGTAAATCGGGTTTTCAGGCAACCTGAAACGCACTGAACAACAACCATTTGATGTTTTATCGTGCTGCTTTAAGATTTTGCCATTGACGCACTTCATATTTCAGCACATCGGGTTGCGTGGGCAGCATAATGTAGCTGTTCGCCATGACTTCTTCCGAAGGGAAAATACTGAGGTCATTACGGTATTCCGCAGCCATCAGTTCTTTTGCCGGCAAGCTGGAAGGCGCGTAAGTAACATAATCGCCATTACGGGCGGCAATTTTGGGGTCTAAAATCCAGTCAATATAACGATGTGCGTTTAATACATTGGCGGCATCAACCGGAATAACAAAGGCATCTGCCCACAAACCAACACCGCTTTTCGGCACCATCACTTCAATATCGTCTTTACCTGAAGACTCCGCGCGGCGGCGTTTGGCAATGTTCAAATCACCGCCAAAACCCACTGCCACGCAAACATCACCGCGCGCCAAGTCATCAATATAGCCCGAAGACGTAAACCGTTTAATATTGGCACGGTTGTTTTGTAATACTTTACCGGCGGCATCTATGTCGGCAATATCATTGCTGTTGGGATTTTTGCCGGCGTAATGCAAAGCAAGCGGATACATTTCCGCAGGGCTGTCCAAATAGCTGATGCCGCATTTCTTCAGTTTGGCGGTGTATTCAGGATTAAAAACCAAATCCCATTGATTTTCAGGCAACCTGTCTGCACCCAATGCCGCTTTTACTTGTTTCGTATTGATGGCAAAAGTGTTCATGCCCCAAAAATTCGGCACCGCATAGGCATTGCCCGGATCAACATCAGAAAGCAGCTCCAATAGCTTTGGATTGATATTTTTCCAATTATTAATCAACGATTTATCTAATTTTTGATACGCGCCTGCTCGAATTTGCCGCCCAAGAAAAGCGTTGGACGGACCTGCCAAATCATAACCGGATTTACCGGTTAATACGACACTTTCTAAGGCTTCATCGCTGTCGTAATAGTTGTAGGTTACTTTAACACCGAATTTTTTTTCAAAATCGGTTACGGTTTCCGGATCAACATAGTCAGACCAATTATAAATCTTCAACTCTGTTGTTTCAGGCAACTTTGATATTGCAGCTTGCCCCGCTTGTTCAGCGGCGGCTTGAGTATCGGTGCTTTGATTGCCGCAGGCTGCCAATCCAAACAAAGCAAGCAGACAAACGGAACGGCGCATGGTATTCATGGATTTCCTTTTTTATGAATAAATTAAATGGTGTTGATGAATTCGATTGCGTTTATGCAAAAAGAGAACCGAAAACTGAAAACGCAATGCTGTTTATGATAAGAGGTAAACAAGAATTAAAACAAGATAAAATTCAACCATAATCAAGTGAATTTATTAAGAGAATGCCATTGTATTGATAATTTATGTTGATTTAGGCACAAAAAATTAAAGATGTTATTTCAAAATAAAATCAATTTTCAGGCAGCCTGCCGATTGCACCGCTGTCAAAAAATGTATGTAAAATTGCTTGAGCAGCCACTTGGTCTAATACATTTTTTTGTTTGCGCCCGAAAACATTGGCTTCTGCAAGCAGGCTTTGTGCCAATACCGATGACAAGCGTTCGTCCACCCAATAAACAGGCAAAGAAAAGCGGCCGTGCAGTCTTTGTCCGAATTTTCTCGCCAGTGCAGTGGTTTCGTGTTCGGTTCCGTCCAGGTGCACAGGTAAACCGACAACCAATTGATTGGGCTGCCACTCCCGAATCAATTGCCCGATGCGCTCAAATCGCAGTGAATTCACTTCAGCGCAAATGGTTTCCAACGGATGCGCCGTCTTCGTTTGCATTTCACCCACCGCAACACCGATTCGCACTTTGCCGAAATCAAATGCCAGTATGCTGCCGTGTCCGTATGCCGACACATCGGGTGATGAATTAAGCATGACCGCCGCTGCCGATAAGTTGGGCAGGAGAAACGTGCAAAAGTTTAATCGCGGCTTGATACCGTTCTTCGTAAGGCAAATCAAAAATAATACGTCTGTCTGCCGGCGCGGCAAGCCAAGCATTTTCTGCCAATTCTTTTTCCAATTGACCGGGTGCCCAGCTGGACAACCCCAAAGTCACCAATGCCTTATCCACCTTATCATCAAGTGTTAAACCGGTAACAATATCGCGGGAAGCAGTTAATGCCATGTCTTCAGCCACCAAAAAACTGCTGTCCCAAGACCCCGCAGGGCTGTGCAGTAAAAACCCGTGATCCAATTGTACCGGACCGCCAATCAACACCTGTTTGCCGTGAAAACGGGTGGGCGTGGGCAATTTAGCACCGTCAAAAATAATATCCATCGTCAAAGGTGAAGGTTTATTGATGACCACACCCATAGCACCATCGGCAGTGTGATCGCATAAAAACACCACACTGTCGGCAAAAAATGAATCTTCCAAAGAAGGCATGGCAATCAAAAAATGATTGGCAAGCGAATAAGGCCGCAAACTGTCAGTCATGTTGTTTTCCGCAAATAAAACAGATTTTCAATATGAAGCCGCGATTAAGTTTATCAAGACGTTGCTTTTATTTATAATGGCACGATAATTAAGGTCAAAACAACGGCAGTGATGATTAAACGGCTCAATCAAAGGGCTTCACTTTCATTTTGGTACTTTACAGTTTTGTGTATTGTAACCCAAGCACCGTTTTGCCAGCACCCTTTTCAAGCAGAAATAATATTGCCTGCTGTTTCAGGCAGCCCATCATTTCCGCATCGGCTATTGTTGTATAAAAATATTGTTTAGAAAGGCATTGTGTGTCATTAACCAAACCCATTGTTCTGCTGATTTTAGACGGCTTCGGCCACCGCACCGAAGGCGCAGACAACGCCGTATTGCTGGCAGATACCCCTAATTTAAACCGCCTCAAACAGCAATATGCCTATGGCACGATAGACGCATCTGAACGCATGGTGGGTTTGCCGACGGGGCAATTCGGCAATTCAGAAGTGGGTCATTTAAACATTGGTGCAGGACGCGTTGTGCCGCAAGACATCACCCGCATAGACATGGCAATTGAAGACGGCACTTTTGCACATATTCCCGCGCTCACCGCCGCATGGTCGGTTACCAACAAAACTGTTCACCTCTTGGGTTTATTTTCCGACGGCGGTGTACACAGCCACATCAACCACTTTTTTGCCGCTTTAGACGCAGCAATCGCAGCGGGCATGCAAAAAATTGTGGTGCACCCGTTTTTAGATGGCCGCGACACCCCGCCGAAAAGTGCACGTCCTTACTTACAGCGGCTGCAAGACTACGCAGCAGCAAATCCGCAAGTGATGATTGGTGCGATAGTGGGTCGATTTTATGCAATGGACCGCGACAACCGCTGGGAACGCGTTGAAACCGCCTACAACGCCCTCTTCGGCGATACACCTTTTCAGGCAGCCTCAGCGATTGAAGCACTTGAAGCGGCGTATGCACGGGGTGAAAATGATGAATTTGTGCAAGCCACTTTCATCAACCCCCAAGGCAAAATTCAAAACGGCGATGCCGTGTTGTTTCTCAATTTCCGCGCCGACCGCGCCCGCGAACTCACCCAAGCCCTCACCTTTCCCGATTTTCAAGGTTTTGTGCGCCGACACACTGCGGATTTGGGCTATTTTGCCGGCATCACCAACTACGGCGAGCAATATCCAAATCCCGTGCTGTTTGCCGCTGAACAGATAGAAAACGGCTTGGGGCAATTTTTATCTGAACACGGCTTCACCCAGCTACGCATTGCCGAAACCGAAAAATACCCGCACGTTACCTATTTTTTCAACGGCGGCCGCGAAGAACCTTATTCGGGTGAAGACCGCATACTTGTGCCTTCCCCAAAAGTTGCCACTTACGATTTACAACCCGAAATGAGCGCAGCGGCAGTGGCAGACAACATCATTGACAGCCTAAGCCATCATCGCCACGACATGATTATTTGCAACTTTGCCAACGGCGACATGGTGGGACACACCGGCGTATTAACAGCGGCAATCAAAGCAGTAGAAACCTTAGATTTGTGCATCGGCAAAGTGGTGAACGCGGCATTGGCGGCGGGCGGCGAAGTGTTGATTACGGCAGACCACGGCAATTGTGAACGCATGTATGATGCCGTTCATCATCAAGTCCACACCCAGCACACCACCGAACCTGTACCGTTTTTATACATAGGCCGCCCCGCACACATCAAAATAGGTGGCGCACTAAAAGACATTGCACCCTCATTGCTGGCAATGCTGGGGGTTGTTCCGCCTACCGAAATGAGCGGACACAGCTTGATTGAATTTGAGGAATAACATCATGAAATTTGCATGGACAGCGGCTTGGTTCTGCATGGGTTTACTGGCTCTGATGCCGTCGTTTACCTCGGCGGCAAACAGTGCGCAAGATTTACAAAGTATTCAAAAAGCCATTACCGCCACACAAAAACAAATTCGCCAAACCGCTGCCGAACAAAAAAAAGTTGATGCGGCAATCAGCCAAGCACAAAATAAATTCAACAAGATCAGTCAGGAATTGACACAGCTCAACCAACAGCACGAGCGCACACGGCAGCAAGCACAGCGTTTGCGTTTGACATTGGAAAAACTCAAAACCGAAATTGAAGAAGTACAAACCCAAGTGTCGCGCTTAACTGGCAATGCTGGGAAATGAGCGGGCGGGCACAGTTTGATTGAATTTGCGGAATAACATCATGAAATTTGCATGGGCAGCGGCTTGGTTCTACATGGTTCTACTGGCTCTGATGCCGTCGTTTACCTCGGCGGCAAACGGCGCGCAGGATTTACAAAGTATTCAAAAAGCCATTACCGCCACACAAAAACAAATTCGCCAAACCGCTGCCGAGCAAAAAAAAGTCGATGCGGCAATCAGCCAAGCACAAAATAAACTCAACAAAATCAGTCAGGAATTGGCACAGCTTAACCAACAACACGAACGCACGTGGCAGCAAGCGCAGCGTTTGCGTTTGACATTGGAAAAACTCAAAACCGAAATTGAAGAAGCACAAACCCAAGTAGCGCGCTTACTGAACGCACACTACCGCAACCGCGCACCCAACGCACTGGCAGTATTTTTGCAAACTGACAAAATACCGCAAAAAGAGCGCAATTTGGAATATATTCGTTATATTAACCAAGCAAATGAAAACGTGATTGCCCGTTTGTACAAGCAACAGCAGCAGTGGCAAAAAAACAGCATTGCAGCAAACGAACAGTTAAAAAAATTATCGGCATTGCAGCAGCAAAAAAAACAAGCATTGAATCAGTTAAGCAATCTCAAAGACAAACAAATCACCCAAAGCAAAGATTTGGCAAAGCAAATCAGTACCAAAAACCAACAACTCGCCAAACTTAAAAAAGACGAATCGCGGTTAAGCGGCTTAATAGCCAAACTCGCCACTCAAGAAGCCAATCTGCGTAAAGCAGAAACCAAAAAAACAACGAAAACAACAAAACCCAAACCGATCATCACCGCTGAAACAGAGAAAAAAACCGACAATGCCCCTGCTTCCGAACAAAATAATACTGATCAGGCAGCCAATGCCTCGGTAAAACCAAGTCAGTCAGCAGAAAATAATAATAAAACCAATAAAACCAATAAAACCACTGTGCATGGTTTAACCACAGAAGATTTGGCATTGAGCCCAACATCACCGAATTCACCGTCTGCCGCATCAAAAACCACCGGCAGCCATTCATTTTCCGCTCGGCAAGGACAAATGAAACGCCCGGTAAATGGACATATTGCCGGCTATTTCGGGCGCGAACGTCCCAACGGCGGCGTGTGGAAAGGTTTGTATATCACCACCTCGCCCACTGCCGTAAACAGCATTGCTGCCGGAAAAGTGGTGTATGCGGCCGCGTTACAAGGCTATGGCAATACGGTTATTATTGATCACGGAAGCGATTATGTCAGCGTTTACAGCGGTTTAGGCAGCATTGCTGTGCGCAAAGGTGTGCAGGTAAAAGCACAGCAATATTTGGGGCAAAGCGATCATCTAGACAGTGGCGAACCGGGTATCTATTTTGAAATTCGCTACCAAAACCGAGTAATGAATCCCTTGTCTTGGGTTAGCTAACCCATTCTTAGTATTGCTTTTGATATAAATACAGCAATAAAATGAACAAAACAGAACAAGCAATTCAAGCAATTATTTTAAAAATCGAAAAAACAGGTCATGATAATGAGCAAACAAAATTTTTTACGCATGATGGACACACAAACTGAAATTGCTTTGGCAACCAGCGTGGACAACGTGCCAAACGTGCGCGTTGTAAATTTTTATTACGACAAACAAAAGCATATTTTATTTTTTGCCACATTTGCAAACAACCCGAAAGTTGCCGAAATTGATGCCAATGCACGTGTGGCATTCACCACCATTCCACACAGCGGCAATGAGCACATCAAAGCCCAAGGTATTGCCAGACGCAGTGAAAAAAATATTTACGACTTGCAAGACCATTTTATAAATAAAATACCCGAATACAAAGAAACCATTGAACATGCGGGGGATTTTTTAATTGTATTTGAATTGATATTTACTTCCGCAATCGTTACCTTAGACTTAGAAAACAGCGAAATTTTGTCATTCACTGCGGTATAAAACAGATCTTTGCTTAAACAAATACCTTGCGAACGCCCGCTGACACCCTGCCATGCAGCATCGTCCTTTCACAATAAAAATAAACAGCTACTGTATTATGGACGGCATTTGTCAGAAAAATGATACTAAGCAGCAGATTGCCTGTTATTGCGGCGATATGCTAAGATAAGCCATGATTATCGCCGAAAGTACGCATTTTTTGTTTTCATTCAGATTAAAATAATCTGTTTTTAATGCAAAAATCATCGGTTTTGATGGCGGATTTCGGTATTGTTCAGTACAATGCCGAACTGATTTATTGACTTGATTCAATCAACCTTGCCCGAATGGGTTCGGGCAGCGAAGGAAAGACCAAAATGGACAACATCGAACAACGTGTAAAAAAAATCGTTGCAGAGCAGCTGGGCGTGAGCGAAGCTGAAGTAAAAAATGAATCTTCTTTCCAAGAAGATTTGGGTGCGGATTCTTTGGATACCGTTGAGCTGGTTATGGCTTTGGAAGAAGCATTTGGCTGCGAAATTCCCGATGAAGAAGCTGAAAAAATCACCAATGTACAACAAGCCATTGATTTCGTAAGTGCGCACATCAGCTAAGTTGTTGCGCGAAAGCATGATGATATAAACAACCTCCTGCCACAAGGTCTGCAAACAGGCAGCCTGAATCGGCGGGAGGTTTTTTCTGGCGGGCGTGTTTTTATGAGCAAAAAAAGAGTTGTCATCACCGGTTTGGGGCAAGTATCTCCCGTGGGCAATGATGTGAACACCGCATGGGGCAATTTATTGGCGGGCATCTCCGGCATTGACCGAATTAACCGATTTGATGCAGGGCAGCTGGCATGCCAAATTGCCGGCGAAGTGAAAAATTTTGACATCGGTGCGTACATCAGTGCTAAAGAAGCACGGCGCATGGATATGTTTATTCATTACGGCATTGCTGCCGCTTTGCAGGCAATTGCCGATGCCGGTTTAGACGATACGCCTGATTTGGATAAAACCCGTATCGGCGTCAATATCGGTTCAGGCATTGGCGGTTTACCGTCAATTGAAAATACCAGCAAAGCCGTTTTTGAAGGCGGTCCGCGTAAAATTAATCCGTTTTTTATCCCCAGCTCATTGATTAACCTGATTGCCGGACACATTACCATTTTAAAAGGCTATCAAGGTCCCAGCTACGGCATTGTTTCTGCCTGTACCACCGGAGCGCATTGTTTGGGAGATGCCGCACGCATGATTGTGTACGGCGATGCCGATATCATGGTAGCGGGCGGTGCGGAAGGTGCGGTCTGTGAATTGGGTGTCGGCGGTTTTGCTGCCATGAAAGCCCTATCCACCCGCAACGACGATCCCAAAACAGCGTCCCGCCCGTGGGACAAAGGGCGCGACGGCTTTGTCATAGGTGAAGGTGCCGGCGTCATGGTGTTGGAAGAATACGAACACGCCAAAAAACGCGGCGCTCGGATTTACGCGGAATTGGTGGGCTTCGGCATGAGTTCCGATGCTTATCACATCACCGCACCCAATGTAGCGGGACCGGCATTGGCAGTGCAGCGCGCCTTAAAAGATGCCGGCATGAATCCTGAAGACATCGATTATATAAACGCGCACGGTACTTCTACGCCTTTGGGTGATGCCAACGAAACCAATGCACTGAAACTGGCTTTAGGGGATCACGCCCGCAAAGTAGTGGTCAATTCCACCAAATCTATGACCGGACATTTGCTCGGCGGTGCAGGCGGCGTAGAAGCCGTTTACACCACCTTAGCGGTCTATCATCAAAAATCCCCGCCCACCATCAATTTACAAGAACAGGATATTGAAGGCGGCTGTGATTTAGATTACTGCGCCAACGAAGCACGTGATATGACCATACGCGCAGCCATTTCCAACTCATTTGGTTTCGGCGGTACCAACGGTACGGTGGTAATAAAGCGATTTGAATAAAAAAATCTGCTGAAAAGCCCGAAAATATTCAGAAACGTATTGACAGGTAAAAACACCTACCCTATAATGCATTTTTTTCACGCACCCGTAGCTCAGTTGGATAGAGTATCTGGCTACGAACCAGAGGGTCGGGCGTTCGAATCGCTCCGGGTGCGCCACCAAATTTTATTCCGCGCCCATCGTCTAGCGGTTAGGACATCGCCCTTTCACGGCGGTAACCGGGGTTCGATTCCCCGTGGGCGTGCCAAAATATAACGAGGTTCAAGTTTAACTTGAGTCTCGTTTTCTGTCTGTGCAAAAATTTTGCTGCATAATGCAATGTAGTTAATCTTGGTTGTTACTCCGCCGCGAGAATGACCAATTGCTTGATTGTATGTTCCACCTACCGCACCTTGTTCATGACGATGTACTTTCGATATTGTGCCGTTAATGGCGGCATATTCTAAATCCGGTTTGTCACTTAGCGCATTGAGAATATTCCTAAAGATACTTTTTTAACCAATTGTTGTATCGTTTGTAAAGAGGGCGTTCAAAATTCTGTGTCAGTGTTAAATCCTACAGTTTGATTATATCATCGAGTCTTCCTTCGAAATAAATGGAAAATTGGCTGACCGCCTGCCCCCAATTCTGTATGGGCATCGTCCATTTTTCTGATGCCTTATTGATGCCGACATACAAAAGCTTCAGCAGACTGTCCTCATTGGGAAACGCACCTTTGGTTTTGGTCAGCTTGCGGAATTGACGGTGTACCGCTTCCACCGCATTGGTGGTGTAAATCGGTTTGCGTATCGCTTCAGGATAACGGAAATACGCCGACAAAAGCGGC
>NZ_JQKE01000061.1 GCF_000745895.1 Stenoxybacter acetivorans DSM 19021
CAATCAATAAGCGTGTCGGTAGAGGCGGTTGTCCACCTTTTTCTGTGGTGTAACATACTTCGATTTTTTCTGCCAATCTACCCCAATTAATTTGATTAGATAATTTCACCAACGGGTGATTCATGTTAATGATTTGAGATAATTGTAATTGGAATAAATCAGGGTGATTGTTGAGTTGTTTCGGCTTCATAACTGCAAGATTTTCTTGATATTTGAACAGATTTATTGCAGTGAATTATAACATAAAATCAGTATTTATTGTATATTTTCAATCACTTGCCATTAATTCAGGAGCGACTAGCTAAACTATTAAATTTTTCAAAACGACTTGCCAGAAAATTTACGGCTAATTGTCTGAAATCTGCTGAATAGGCGATATTTTCTTTTTTGAAAAAATAATAGTACAGCTATAAGTAAGAAGTCTTGTCATTGAAGAAGCAAAAATTTTATGCGGGGCAAGACATCATCTTGACTGCGGGTCATATCGGTTTGAACGGTAATTTGCTAGAATGACTGAGTTTATTAAAAGTCAGCGAATACGGTATGTCCAAACCCGCATTATCAATACAAAATGCCGTTAAAACCTATGCCAATGGATTTACCGCGCTTCGCGGTGTGAGCTTTCAGGTTGAGGAAGGCGAATTTTTTGGCTTGCTCGGTCCGAATGGTGCAGGTAAAACCACGCTTATTTCAGCCAGTGCTGGCTTACTGCGTTTAACTTCGGGAAAAATCACGGTTAATGGTTATGATGTGCGCAATCAGGCGGATCAATCGCGAAAAAGTTTGGGTGTGGTGCCGCAAGAATTGGTATTTGACCCGTTTTTTAATGTGCGCGAGGCATTGCGGTTTCAATCGGGTTATTTTGGTATCAAGCACAATGATGATTGGATTGATGAAATCATCAGCGGCTTGGGTTTGGCGGATAAAGCCAACACCAATACCCGTAATTTATCCGGCGGTATGAAACGGCGTGTCATGGTGGCGCAGGCTTTGGTGCATCGTCCGCCCGTGATTGTGTTGGACGAACCCACTGCCGGTGTTGATGTGGAGCTACGTCAAAACCTGTGGCAGTTTATCCAAAAATTGAATCAGCAAGGACACACCATTATTCTGACCACGCATTATCTGGAAGAAGCGCAAAGTTTGTGCCATCGCATTGCCATGATGAAAAACGGGCAAGTGGTGGCGTTGGATTCCACAACCAATTTATTGCATAAAGAGCAATCGGGCATCCGTTTGGCCCTTTCTTTGGATCAAAGGCTGCCTGAAAGCCTGAATCGCTGCTTGCTGGAGCAAGAAGGTTTTGATTGTGTTTTGAAGCTCAACGATTACAGTGAATTGGCGTTTGTGCTGCAAGCCTTGCAATTTGCAAAAGTAAATATCAAAAGCCTGAATATTTTGGAAACTGATTTGGAAGATGTGTTCTTGAATTTAATGCGTGATGAACAAGGAGCGGCGGCATGAATTTAGTTGGCTGCTATACCTTGTTTAAAAAGGAAATTCTGCGTTTTTGGAAAGTGGGTTTTCAAACATTATCTGCGCCGATACTGACGGCATTGTTGTATCAATTGATTTTTTCGCATGTGATGCGTGCGCACGGCGATGTGTTGCCGGGCGTGAGTTATACCGCATTTTTGATTCCGGGTTTGGCGATGATGTCGATGACGCAAAATGCTTTTGCCAATGCGTCGTCCAGCCTGATTCAGTCGCGAATCACCGGTAATTTGATTTTTATTTTACTGCCGCCTTTGACTTCGGGCGCATTTTTTGCGGCATATGTTGGTGCTGCAATTGTACGCGGCTTGGCGGTGGGTGTGGGTGTCATTGCCGTTACCGCTTGGTTTGGCTTGCCCATGCCGCATTATTTCGGCTGGATAATGGCGTTTGCTTTTTTGGGCTGTGCGGTTATGGGAGCATTTGGTTTGTTGGCGGGTATTGTTGCTGAAAAATTTGACCAGCTGGCAGCGTTTCAAAATTTCCTGATTATGCCGCTGACCTTTTTGTCGGGTGTGTTTTACTCAATTAATTCGCTGCCGCCGTTTTGGCGGACGGTGAGTCATGGCAATCCGGTTTTTTATATGATAGATGGGTTTCGCTATGGTTTTTTCGGCGAAAGTGATGTATCGCCGTGGCTGTCGCTGAGTGTGTGCGGCGCGTTTTGTGTGCTGATTAGCGCGATTGTATATGCGGTATTGCAATCAGGCTGGAAATTACGCAATGGTTGAACCGATGTAGCTGTGTTTGTGCCATTTATTAAAACAAATTATTAAAACAAAAAAAGGTTTCCCTGACTGCTCAGGCTACCTGAATCATTGAAAGTTTATTGGCTTATGTTAAGTGTTGAAGAAGTTAAGGCATTGATTGCTCAAATGTTGCCGTGTGAATATATTGCGGTTGAAGGCGACGGACATCATTTTTTTGCACAAATCGTATCCACTGCGTTTGAGGGCAAAAACCGCTTGGCGCGGCATCGGTTGGTTAAAGACGGGTTGGCGGATAAAATTGCCAGCAATGAATTGCATGCTTTGTCAATCAGTGCCGCGGCAACGCCTGCGGAGTGGGCGGCAAAGCAGCAGTAAGCGGTTTTTTGAGAGTGCAGTTTTGTTTTTTGTGTATTTGTTTTTCAGGTAGCCTTTCTTTTAATAAAGCCGATATAAACAATTAAAATTTAAAAAATCTAAATAAAATTAAATCATTATGGATAAACTTAAAATTACTGCCAACGGTCATCTTAACGGTGAAATCGTTATTTCCGGTGCAAAAAATGCGGCTTTGCCGCTGATGTGTGCTGCGCTTTTAACCAAAGAGCGTTTGCACTTGACCAATGTTCCCATGTTGCGTGATGTCAAAACCACACAGAAATTATTGCAGGGCATGGGTGCACGGGTAATGACCGACAATGTGCATGAATTTGAATTCGATTGCAGCCGCATCAACAATACCTGCGCCCCTTATGAATTGGTGAAAACCATGCGCGCGTCCATTTTGGTATTGGGTCCGACTTTGTCGCATTTCGGTGAAGCGCAAGTGAGCTTGCCCGGTGGCTGTGCGATTGGTTCTCGTCCGGTTGATCAGCACCTCAAAGGCTTGGAAGCCATGGGTGCGGAAATTCTCATCGAACACGGCTATGTTAAAGCCCGTGCCAAACGCTTGAAAGGCGCGCGGATTGTGATGGACATGGTAACGGTTACCGGTACGGAAAACCTGTTGATGGCGGCAACGCTGGCTGACGGGATTACTGTGCTGGAAAATGCGGCAACAGAGCCGGAAGTGACTGATTTGGCGGATTGCTTGGTGAAAATGGGGGCAGATATTCAAGGCATTGGCACTCGCACACTCACCATTCGCGGCGTGGAAAAATTACACGGTTGCAGCCACAGCGTGGTACCGGATCGCATTGAAGCGGGAACGTTTTTGTGCGCTGTTGCGATGGCGGGCGGTAAAGTGGTATTGCGCCGTGCCGCACCAAAAACCATGCAAGTGGTTTTGGATAAATTAACCGAGGCGGGTGCAATTATTGAAGCAGGTGATGATTGGATTGCCATTGATATGCAGAACCGTCCCAAAGCGGTGGATATTCGCACCTTGCCGTATCCTGCGTTTCCCACCGATATGCAGGCGCAGTTTATGGCGATGAATGCGATTGCCGAAGGCAGCAGCAAAATTGTGGAAACCATTTTTGAAAACCGCTTCATGCACGTACCCGAACTCAATCGCATGGGCGCAGACATCAGTGCTGAGGGCAATACCGCAATCGTAAAGGGTGTGGAAAAATTATCAGGCGCAACGGTAATGGCAACCGATTTGCGTGCTTCCGCTTGTTTGGTGCTGGCGGGTTTGGTGGCTCAAGGCGAAACCATTGTTGAACGAATTTATCATTTGGATCGCGGTTACGAAAATATTGAGCAGAAATTGGGCAATGTGGGTGCACGGATTGAACGTATTTCGTAAATCCAAATGATTGTTGTTTATTTAAGAAAGCGTGGTATTTATGGATCAATTGGCGAAATATTTCTTTTGTGCACCGCAAATTTCACTAACAGATATTCAGGCAGCCAAAGCCTTGGATATTGATGCTGTGGTGTGTCAGCGTCCTGATTTTGAAGAGCCAAATCAGCCAACCGGTGAAGAGGTAAAGCAATGGTGTCAAGACGCAGGTATGGCGTTTGTGTTCTTGCCGGTGATACCGGGGCAGATTACGGTTAAAGACGTTAAGCAGTTTGATGAATTGACCCGCGGTTATCAAACTTTGCTGGGTTACTGCCGCACGGGCACGCGTGCTTCGATTTTGTGGGCAGCCAATGAAGTGGCACACGGTAATTTGACTGCTGATGAAGCACAGCAAATCATTGCCGACAGCGGCAGAGACATTGGTGCTGCCATTAATTTACTGAAAAATTTAGAAAAGAAATAAAGGTTGCCTGAAAGCAAAGCAAAGTGTTATTTGGCGCAACCCTGAGTTTTTACGCAAATAAGCAAACGATATTTGTCGGCAGTCTGTTTTTTATGTTTTTTCTTTTTCTAATAATAAAGTAATTGATTGTCATGTAAATATCACTTAATTGTCATGGCTTTGTCATTCTTTCTTTCTACACTGAACTCGTTTTCCTAAATCAGCCGAAGAAAGAAGGTGTTGAAGATGTCAATCAAAAAAATTGCCGCTGCGGCGGCTTTATGTGCGGTTTCAGGCAGCCTGTTGGCAGCCAATATTACAGGGGCAGGTGCATCGTTTCCCCAACCGGTGTATGCACAATGGGCGCAAGCCTATCAAAAAGCCACCGGCAATCAAGTGAATTATCAATCCATTGGTTCGAGCGGCGGCGTGAAACAAATCACTGCCAAAACCGTGGATTTTGGTGCAACCGATGCCCCATTAACACAAGATCAATTGCAAAAAGAAGGACTGATTCAATTTCCGACGGTGGTTGGCGGCGTTGTGCCGATTGTGAATATTGACGGCGTTGCCGCTGGTAAAATGAAATTAAACGGCACTGTATTGGCAGACATCTACTTGGGCAAAATCACCCAATGGGATGATGCGTCAATCGCTGCGCTGAACCCGGGTTTGAAATTACCGTCCGCCAAAATTGTAACCGTTTACCGTGCAGACGGCAGCGGCACTACTTTCAATTTCACTCACTATTTGAGCCAAGTTTCCGCTGAATGGAAAAATAAAGCCGGTGTTGCCAATACCGTTAAATGGCCGACCGCAAACAGCGGTGTTGCCGGCAAAGGCAATGAAGGCGTGGCAAGCTATGTTCGCCGCGTGAACAACAGTATTGGTTATGTGGAATACGCTTACGCCAAACAAAACAGCTTAGCGTACACACAATTGCAAAATAAAGCGGGTAAATTTATTCAGCCGAGCCAAGCCAGTTTCGCCGCTGCTGCGGATACCGATTGGAAAAATGCATCCGGCTATCATTTGATTTTGACCAATCAAGGCGGTGCGAATGCGTGGCCGATTGCGGCGGCTACTTTTATTCTGGTGCACAAAAATCCGGCTGATTCGACACGTTCCCAAGAAGTGTTAAAATTCTTTGAATGGGCATTCACCCAAGGCGATGCCGCTGCATCAAAATTGGACTATGTGCCTTTACCGGCGGCGACCAAAAGCCTGATTCGCCAAACTTGGAGAGAAGTTAAATAAGTGATTTATTCGATTGTTTAACAAAAACCACTCTGTTGAAGAGTGGTTTTTGCTTTACAGCGGCGTATTGTAGTGGGACAACTATTTTTTGCATATGGATACGGCTTTTTATAACCAAAAATTAAGTTTCCATACACCCATATTTTTGATAGATTATGTTAAACTAAATTAATTATTTTATTTCGCTCAAAACACTTATGGATTATAAATATGCCGATTATTTTTCTGGGTATGGTGATATTGCTTGATAACTTGCTTCATTTAAAGAAGATGACTTTTCTATTGCTAAGAGGTGCTGATGTTTTGAGGCTACCGTCTTCGGTGTGGTCATCATTGGCGATGTTGTTTGTCGGCTATCTGCCCAGTGCGATTATTGTGTTTCTGTTTGTCCACTTCACCCATTTGCGGGAACGTTTACCCAGTCCTGTACCGGGTCAAATACTGACATTTCTGGGTTTGGTTTTGATTGTGTTGTTTAATGCCGCATTGATGTTTTCAAGAACCATACAAGGGGGCGGACCGACTTTTGTGATTCAAATGTTTGCGGTGTATTTTATTCCTCCTGCGATTGTCTTAATTTTGATTGGCGTAGTGAAAGCATTGCTTGCAACCGAACCCGCAGACAGAGACGGAGACGAATAGGGTTGAGTGAACGGTCTAGAATATTTGCGACAGTCTCGTCCTGATTGGATTGATTTTGTATTGATACAAACCACAATAGAAACCACAGAATACCAAAAATGAACCAAATTTGTGAATTGTTCACATTCATTGAATGATTTGCAGGGATTTGCTTGGTTGATTTTGTCTTTTCGGTGTTGCCGACAGTATCGCAGTAGCTAATGACGGGTATGAGAATTTAGAACCCATGTTCAATAGTTGCGTCTGCACAACAATGTTTAACACTCGGATATTTTTCAAAGGTCTCTTTGGCAGGTAAAATATCTAATTTTATGCTGTGTTTATTTGACAAAACCACTCTGTTGAAGAGTGGTTTTTGCTTTACAGCGGCGTATTATCAAAATAAAACATACTGAATATAGCCATATCAGATAATATTGATTTTATTGTTGTGAATAAAATGAGGGACATGACAACCAAACAAGGCATTAAAATATCTGAAAAGGAATCATGGCAATGGTTTGCAAGTACCAAAAAAGTTCGTCACTTTCTGATGCAAAAATGCGTCAAATTATCAAGTGTTTTGCGCTTGATTTGACTGCCTCTCAAACTGCAAAATTAACCGGCATCAGCCGTCAGTCAATCAATCGAATATACACAAAGATTAGGTTGCGAATTTTCGTGTATTGTTTGCAAAATACGCCTTTCAACGGGGAATTGGAAGCCGATGAGAGTTACTTTGGCGCCAAACGGGTGCGCGGTAAGCGCGGGCGCGGTGCCGGCGGTAAAACCATTGTTTTCGGCTTACTTAAACGCGATGGCTGCGTTTACACAGAAATTATCCCTGATGTAAAAGCCAAAACTTTACAAGCCATTATCAGAGGACATGCCGATATTAACAGTGTTCTCCATACGGACGGCTGGCCCGGTTACGACGGTTTGGTTGATGTGGGTTTTGAAAAGCATTTTCGTGTCAATCATGGTAATGATGAGTTTTCCGACGGTAAGGGCAATCATGTAAACGGCATTGAGAGCTTTTGGGGTTTTGCTAAACATCGCTTGGCGAAGTTTAAAGGCATTCAAATTCATCTTAAAGAAACTGAGTTTCGTTTTAACCATAGGGAGCAAAATATCTATAAAATCTTGCTTAAATGGTTTAGAACCGAGAAAATTTAGTTGTCTTGTTTTTACCTTGTTTGGTTGTCATGTCCCTAAAATGAAATAATTTGAATTTGTTGCTAAAGGCAAATACTTTGATGCTTGGATGAACGCATCACATCGGGTTTTATCTCTATCAAGGAACAGTGATGGTTTTTTATATGCTGACACGGTATCCGAAAAAGCGCAGCAAGGTTTTAAGAATGAGCCATGATACCGCTATAATTAAGCATTTTTCAGGGAGCTTGAAACATGAAATGGGCAGACATACATGCCATTGCTTTTGATTTGGACGGTACATTAATAGATTCTTTACCCGATTTGATGGCGGCTGCCAACGCAATGCGGCGAGTGTTTGGTTTGGACAGGCTGCCTGAAAGCACAATGGCGCAATTTGTCGGCGACGGCATTGTGCGCATGGTGCATCGGGCATTAAGCGGTGAACAAAACGGTGAAGTGAATGAAGCCGATTGGCAGCGCGGCTTCAGCGTGTTTGTGGATTATTATCATCGGCACATTGCTGACAACAGCCGTGTTTATCCGCAAGTGGAAAGTGCTTTGGTTTTATTCAGGCAGCAAAATCTGCCTTTGGCAGTGATTACCAATAAAAATGAAGTATTGGCGGTGCAGTTATTAAAGGCCCTGCAACTGGCGGATTATTTCAGCCTCATTATCGGCGGTGATACCTTATCTGAAAAAAAACCGTCGGCATTGCCTTTGCTTCATACGGCAGAAGTGTTGGGTGTAAGCATTGAACATTTATTAATGGTGGGCGATTCTGCCAACGATATTTTGGCAGCCAAAGCCGCGGGTGCACTTTGTGCGGGTGTTCGCTGGGGCTATGGTGATATGGCGGTATTGCAGCAGCAAAAAGCCACGCAAGCCGATATGGTGGTTGATGCTTTATCTGAAATTTATGATTGTTTGCGTCCCGCATTGCCCGAAAATCAGCAGTTATGAAACAAAACATCAGTTTGCGCCAACGTGCGTTGAATATTTTGGCTCGCTGTGAAATCAGCCGAGCCGAGCTGGCAAAAAAGCTTATGCCGCATTGCGGCAGTGAGGCTGAATTAAATCAATTATTAGATGAACTGGCTGAGAAGCATTGGCAATCAGACAGCCGATTCACGGAAAGCTATGTTCACAGTAAAAGCCGTCTTCACGGCAATTTGCGCCTGCAATATACGTTGGCGCAAAAAGGAATTGATGAACAGACCATACGCGATTATTTGCCGAGTAAACAGCAGCAAATGATTGCTGCGGCTGCGGTTATTCATAAAAAGTTCAGGCAGCCGCCGAGCAATCTTCAGGAAAAACACAAATACATGCGTTTTTTGGCATATCGTGGTTTTGAAATGGACATTATTCAAGCTGCTCTGCGGCAAGCGTGGCTGCCTGAAACAGATGACGACGTTTGCTTGGCAGAGGAACGGCTGCCTGAAAATGAATGAGCTGCTTTCAGGCAGCCAAAATGATATGGGCATTTTAATAAAACAGATTTTCGGAAATGGATACCATGAATACTTGGCATGAAGCGATTGGTGCAGAAAAACAGCAAGCCTATTTTCAGCATATTTTGAATACCGTGCGCACGGAACGGATAAACGGTACGGTGATTTATCCGCCTGTCGGTGATGTGTTCAATGCTTTTAAAGCCACAGAATTCAAGCAAGTAAAAGCGGTGATTTTGGGGCAAGACCCATATCACGGAGTCAATCAAGCGCATGGTTTATCGTTTTCTGTGCGTCATGGTGTGGCCATTCCGCCGTCTTTGGTGAATATTTACAAGGAACTGGCTGATGATATTGACGGCTTTCAAATACCGAATCACGGTTGTTTGATGCCGTGGGCGGAGCAGGGCGTGTTGTTGCTGAACACCGTATTGACTGTTCGCGCCGGCGCGGCGCATTCTCATGCGGATTTGGGTTGGGAAACGTTTACCGATTGCGTGATTGCCGCGTTGAATGAACACCGTGAACACGTGGTGTTTTTGCTGTGGGGCAGCCACGCCCAGCGCAAAGGCGCGATGATAAACAAGCAGCGTCATTTGGTATTAAGCGCACCGCACCCGTCGCCCTTATCTGCGTACCGCGGTTTTTTCGGCTGCCGTCATTTCTCTCAAACCAATGCCTATTTGCAAGAACACGGTATTGCTCCGATTGATTGGCAGGTGTAGTCAAAATATTAAAAAAATGAATATGGTTACGTTTGTGTTTGGGATACTCGGTAAAAGTCATGCACCGGCAGATGCTGGTGTATGGCTTTAAATATCTCAAGAAGTGGCCTGCTTTTTTTAATCTTCTCCGTTTTCTTTTCAGGCAGCCTGTTGTTTGATAAGGAATATTCTTTTGTGCACGAATGAAACGCAGTCAAACTGCTTTTTTTTTCATCATATGGCAATCCAAAACAATCAAGTTTCGTACGGTAGAAACTGGAACAAGAATTTTTACACTAATGACCAGCATCTAAAGATATTAATTATTTTATTTGTTGAAACACTACATTTAAACATTACGCTTAATCTCACTCTGAAAACATTAATAAGTGAAGCCCTACAGGGGGCTTCTAAAGATAATTAAGCCATTAATTCATAATCATTATAAATTTCTATTCTTGGTTATTTGCAATTGCAATATTAAAGTCAAATAGAGGATATCTGTGTTGATACAGAGTCATTTTGAATAAGTAATGCAGGTTTCATTCCTTCTTCATAAAAATCATATACAAGTATATCAGGATGATGTAAATCATATGCTTGACCTATAAAAATAGAAGCTGCATTCGACGCACAAACCATAAGATGGATCTGTTTTACTCCATATTCATTTTTTAGGTTATGAAAATCTTGTTGTAATCTAGCACAAAAAGCAATTCCATCTTCTGGGTGAGGTATCGCTCCATTTCCCATAAAATTTCCAACGGCAGTGTAGTTAATAATACTGCATCCTTTTGTTCTTTGTAATTCCTGCGCTTTTTCTACAAGTTTAGGTGACAAAGCCGTAAAATTTATACAAATAACAACTTCTTCTTGGATAGGTAGTGATTCAAACCCTTCAACGGAGTAAAAATCGTTAACAGGTGAAGGTTTCGGCCACATCCAACATCCCCCATCTCTATAGCGAAGCATTGGCAAGAATTGTCCTTTGTTACCTAGTAAAGCACCCAATCCGATCAGTGCTGACATAGGGCCAAATGCAAACAATGCTGCTTTGAAATTATGACTACGAGTTTGGTTTAAAATTCGCTGGGCAGAAATATTAATTAAAGAAACTATTTTGTCAACGTCAGAGCTATGTTGACAAAACAAACTCTCCCCGCCTGTCTCAATAATATTGGGTGCACCCAATGATCTCAGACTCATTGATGACAGGGACATTGCAATCTCTTTTAATCCAGGGACAGAAACAACTTGAGTATTTACTGGCCAGAGAAGGATATAGACATCCACAGATTCATAACTCAGGCCATCTAACAAAAGCTCGGATGTACGACAATGTCTTACACGCATCTCGGAAAGACGGGAAGCAGGATAGTCGCAACCAGCAATTTTATCAATTAGTCTATGATGTTTATCACATAACAGAAGTATGTTATCGGATTCGTTTGATAGTTTTTCTGAAAGTATAGGTATCCCACGCTCACCTCTTTCTGAAGAAGCAACATTATGTGCAAGATAACTAAAATTTCCCTGCTCCCCTGATAGGTTATCAGTACCCAAGTGCTGACCACACCCAGTAAACATACATCGACCATGGCTATCTCTCCATACCGTTTCTATAGTAGTTTTGCTAAAGTTTTTCCCTCGTCCTTGTACTTTATCTTTGCTAAGAGATGCCAAGAATTTTTTTATCTCACTAACGGTTGTTCTTATTGTCTGAAACTGACATTTTTTTAGAATCTCTTGTATTAATTCTAAACTGGATAGATTAGAAATATCTAAAACAATTCCTTGCAGAACGGCTAATTTAAGTATTTTTTTATTGTTGCATAAACGTTGTGTTATTGAAATGATATCGTCCAAAGGAAAGTTAAAACGCATTGCAGCAACAACATTATCTTCATTCTTTAGAATAGTAATTCTGTTTTTATTATTATCATCTGTTAAATAAACCACTTCGTTCCATTGAATTTCTTTATCAAGAAATCTAATATGTTCATCTACATTGATCATTATATCAAAGGGTGGTAGGATAGTTTGGTTAAAAATTCCTGTACCAATATCTTTTATTCTATTCATTTCTCATCCTCTTTAATTTAATATCAAAACTCTTGATGTTGTAGATTTTCATTCTCGAAATAATAAAGAGCATTTTTTTCAGTTCCGATAATTATAAAAAATAGTTGCCTTTCTATATTCCTGAGTCTGCACTCCTTCCAATCCTGAACATCAATATTGGAAGCGAGCGGAATTTTTTCTGGGTGCGTATGCCAAGTACCTAAATATATTAGTTCACCACCAGAATTTTTGTGCAAATAATCAACCCTACGCTGATGTTCAGGATCTCTCAATTTAAAACTTGTTCTAGAACATAGATCATCATGTTGGGGTACAGTCACTTCTAATACGCTATAGTTTTCTTCATTGAGATTTTTATTACCTATTAGTACACCAAATACCTCACAATCTTTCGCTTTAACTTGACGATAGCTCCACCATAGCTCATTCACTTTTGGCGAAATTTTGATACTGAAATTAATATTATCAACAACTACCATATCAGAACTTTCCATTACAAATATCACATTCGTTATTGTATAAAGGTAGGATTTCTAATGAACGATTAAATGCGTTATATCTTTCGCTTAATTTAAAACCATTACTAATTGCATCTTCTGAACTACCTTTCCAACTTATTTTACAGGAATTACTCAGCTTATTTAGTAGATACTTTACAGCAAGATTTACAGCGATTAGGGCTGTCTGAGACGATGCAATATAGGTATATGGTAAAAAAGCATCTCCGCATCCAGCATGATTTTTTGTCAAATTCTGATTAGGAGCAAAAAAATTGAGATTAGAGGCGAGACCGCGAGAGTAATCAGAAGCGTCAACATATGCGCATCGTAAACAACCTTTTTTCCCTGGAATATCAAGAACGGCGTGACCGCCAATGCCATATCCTTCCACCCAAGTGTTAATGACTGGAGTCTGTATTCTTTCAGTAAGTAAATAATCATGGAATATTCGCTCCTGTGTAGGAGAACCTATAGCCAAGATAATAAGGTCGTATTGCGATAAAACATTACTATTTCTTAAATCTAATAACTTACTAGAATAGTCATCAATCTCAATCCATGGATATTTACTACTTAAACTATACAATAATGCGGAAGCTTTTGGTGCTGAAACATATAGAGGTGGTAAAATATGCCTATATAAGTTATTCAAAGAAAGAGTATCGGGATCACATAATGTTATATGACCAATACCAGAAGCGGCAAGTTTATCTGCTATATCTCCCCCAACAGAACCGCATCCGACTAGCATTACTTTCTTACCAAGAAGGGATTGTTCAGCTCCACTTCGTGGCATAAGCCGCTCTTTATTAAAAGTTAAAACATCAATTGGCTCTAAATCCCACTTCACTAAATGATTATTCTTAAAAGGTAAGTTTTTACGTCCCTTAACAGAATTTTTCAGCGAAAAGTAGATGCCAAACCAAGTAGTCCCAGAAGGTATTTGAGCATTGAAAACAAGCCAAAACTCACGCGAACGTTGTTGAGAAAATTCTTGTATTAGTTTGGTTTTGGTAGCAAGTGGTAAATTATTCAATAAATTGAGATACCATTCAGAGATGTCGTCCTTTTTACAGGGGGCTGGTGTTGTTACACTGAGTGGTATTACAAAACCGTGTCCCTTTGTCGCTTCTCGATCTTTAATTATCTGATTAATTGGCGAAAAAGTATTTTCAGAAATACATCCCTCTGCATATCCTAAAAAATATGAACCGAATCCCATAGGGTTTTTTGTTCGCGGTTTAAAAACACTCAACTTTTTCGCAGTTCTACTTTCAGATAAACAGAGGAATGAAGGGATCTTAGGGTTAACTATATTCAACCACCCTGCTTCAAATTCTCTTAGTAATTCCGATTTGTTCCATTCACTATCGGATAATGCTTGCTTAAGGAGAGAAACATGTCTCTTAAGTGAATCCTCAAAGGCTAGCTCTGGACATTCATAGTTTACGGATACTGAATCAGGAGTATTGACACAAATACTGGCATAAGGTATTTCTAAAAGCAGAGTTGTATGTGCAAGTCTAGGTAAATTCGATGGGTTGGTTAAAAGAAAGCTAGGCATTTGAGAGAGTTCAGTAACAGTAATGTGCAATAGAGTAACTGCATAATTATTAATCTCTAAGTCAACTGTGAAAAACTCATTTGTGAAAAACTCATTTGCAAATGACGAGGAATTAAGAGCGGACACCTTATATCCGCATTTTTTTAAGTGAATTAATACAGTTGAGTAATTCATGCGCCTTGCGATGTCCCAACTGCCCCAGCAGTAGAAAATACCGTTTTTACGTTTTCAGATGTTTTAGATGCGCACTCTGGAAAATCTTCACCAAATACACTACGTAGCAATTCACATTGTTTAGACTCTTGATCTTCATCAGCAGTTTTATCCAATATTCTTAATAATGCATTGAGTTTGTTGCGCAACTGCGTTCCTGTCGCAATGCTGCTGTTATGGAAAATATCCCTAGAAGGACTTACTGGTAGTATGACTTTTACTTTGTATTTATCTATATCAACCATAGAAAAATAACCTTGATTATTAAGCAGGCGATTAATAGTCGCTCTAAGCGCAGTAAGGTCATCTGGGAATCCTTCATCGTTGATTGAAGGATTAAATGACTCTTTGACCATCACTGCAATTCCTATTGAGTAAACTTTACGACGTACATCTTCTTCGCTAAAAATAAAGTTTCTCCATCGTTTTAGATATCGAACAATACGCCTATATTGGTCATGTTTTTTTTGACCATAAGTCTCATTGTTATCAAAATAATTTACCCAATCTATCAGTTCATGAGGAGCTGCTCGCGCCCATTCTCGATTGTTCTCATCTGCATGTTTCTTACCAACTGCAAGTTCATATTGACCATTTTCGTACTTGCGATAGATAGGTACGTCAATATGAAGATCATCAGCTTTATAATCAGCAGTAACGCAAGGTTTTTTTATCTTAGCATTTTTAAACCCCCTTTTTTCTAGTACTTCCAGAACAGCGAGCTTAGGAGTAATAGGGTTTTCAGGAGCTAGTTCCGCCTCAATGACGATAGCACGGTCAATATCAAAATCTTGACCTTTTTCTCGGATACCCGTGCTTGTAGCCAAAGACCCCTGTATGAAATCCTCAATGATTGGATATCCATCTTCTTTGAAGCGTTTAACAATCTCAGCCGTAATGCTATCGTCTTTCAAGCGGGCAGTGGTGTACTCAATGTCCTTTCTGCCTAGCTTGATAGCATCATGAAAGATCTTAAATTTATTTTGGATACTCATGCTAGCCCCGATTTGGTTGTGAATAGGTTTTATATTTGGGGCAGCTTCGTTTACTTTCAAGCCTTCAAGTCAAAATAATAGGTTATTTTTGATTGACTGATCACAATTTTCGCAAAGTTGAGAAAATGTCAACCTGACATTATTGCGATGAGTTGATGAAAAGTGCGAAATGATGCATTGGAGTAGCCTACTATGCCTCAATTTTGCCACAACTGCAATGCGCAAAAATGCACATTAGTGTTGAATAAAGTAAAATAATTCAACGTTAACTTGTTAATTTAATTAGAAAAATAGTGACAATAATAGGAGTCGAACCTACGACCTTCGCATTACAAATGCGAAGGTCTACCGACTGAGCTATGGCGGCTACTTCTCAAAACTTGTTCAAACTATGTTCGTACTATCTTGACCTCATGCCGCTAACGACCCGAAAGCCTTGCCGTGCTTAGCTTCGAGGCCACGCATCATAATATCTACGTCACGATTACGAATTAAAAAGCAAAGAGCCAATCACTTTTGGTAGCATAAAGTTTAAAAAACACAAATCATAAAGGATAGCCTTGTGGGAAAAGAAACCGTTTCAGGCTTAACCGATCCTCGCCGTCCTTACGGAAATCTTCGGCATAAATTGGAAGATATTGTCATTATTGGATTATTATCAGTTATTTGCATGGGTGAAGATTTTGTTGATATGGAGATGTTTGGGCGGGAACGGGAAGAAACGTTACGAACGGCATTGGCATTGGAGCTGCCTAACGGTATCCCTGACAGCGATACATTCCGCCGCGTTTTTGAATGTTTAGATCCGCAAGGTTTATTTGATGGTCTCAACAAAATGCTTGAATTTGGCTTGATACGAAGCAATGTTATCAACATAGACGGTAAAACCATACGCGGCAGTGGCAATGCGTTTCACAGCCCCTACCATACGGTCAGCGCATGGGTTTCTGAACACCAAATCACCTTGGGTCAGTTGGTTAAGAACCTATGTTCAATAACGTTTAAGTAAAGTATGCAAATGGGAAATGATGAAATCATTTTCTTGATGTTTGCATTTAATCTCGTAATCCTTACTGAGTAACCTTGAATGATTTACCCAAGCAAAGGTTCGTTCAACAACCCAACGTTTAGGTAAAACCAACCATTCAGGCGTGATTCGGGCAGAAATATCAACGCCAATGCCCAATTGGTCAGCGACATTTTCCTCAAAAGTCTTGCGGTAACCCGCGTCAGCACTAAACCGTTTGATGGTTGGGTATTTTTCAAATGCCTTTTTGGCAACCGAAATACCGGATTTTGTGTCGTGAATATTTGCTGCATGAACTTCCGCTGATAACAGATTTCCCATAATATCCACGACAATATGCCGTTTCCTACCCTTTATTTTTTTTACCGCCGTCAATACCGCGTTCCTCGGCGGCAGACGTTGTTT
>NZ_JQKE01000062.1 GCF_000745895.1 Stenoxybacter acetivorans DSM 19021
GTACGTGGATTGGCGGTGTAATTGGCGTCGCCCAATATCAAATCATTGCCTGCGCCTGCTGATATATGGTCTCGCCCGTCGCCGCCGAACAGCATATCGCGCCGCTCGCTGCCATACAGCCAATCAATGAAAATTGGCTATATTCGTCCGCTCCCTCATAGAGTAGCAACATACCAAGCACGCAGCAGCCTTACTGTGCTGCGCCAGCAACAACACCCGTCTCATAGAGTAGCAACATACCAAGCACGCAGCAGCCATTTACACTTCATGCTGCCTGAAAACCGTTTTAATCAGATGACAATTACACAACACCGCGCGGCTATTACTTATAATAGTCTGTTGCTTTCTTTTCAGGCAGCCGATAAAAAATGCGTTCAGGCTGCCTGAAAATATTTTCCGCACCAATAAAACAGTTTATTAAGGCAAAAAATGCTATTTGAATTAAATCGTTATCCGCGTTCGGTATTTATTCACGAGTCCGGCGAATTGCTGCGCTTGGCAGTACCGATTTTGATTGCACAAGCGGCATCGGTGGGTACGGGTGTGGTGGATACTGTGATGGCGGGTCATGCCGGTGCGGAAGATTTGGCGGCAGTGGCTTTGGGCAGCAATGTGTTTATTACGCTTTATGTTATGTTTATGGGGGTGATGACTGCGCTTAATCCGATTTTGGCGCAGCTTTATGGTGCCAATCAAATCCGCGCCATTGGCGAATACGGACGGCAAGGACTGTGGTTTGGCTTGTTTTTGGGTGTGTTCGGCATGTGTGCGCTGTGGCTGATAATTGCGCCGCTTCAGCAATATTTGAACTTGGGCAGCTACACCGATCACACATTCGGCCGTTTTTTATTTTGGGTGTCGCTGGGTTTTCCGGCTGCAATGCTACACCGCACTTTTTACGCCTATGCTTCGTCGCTGAATAAGCCCAAGCTGATTATGCTGGTCAGCTTGGCGGCACTTTTATTGAATATTCCGCTCAATTATGTATTTGTGTACGGCAAACTGGGTTTTCCGGCAATGGGCGGAGCCGGCTGTGGCTTGGCAACGGCATTGTGTTTTTGGTTTAATGCGCTGGCTTTGGGCATCTATGTATCGCGCCACGATTATTTTGCACAATTTGGTTTATTCAGCCGTTTTGAGCTACCGCAATGGGTAAAACAATGGCAGATTTTAAAATTGGGCATACCGATTGGTTTGTCATTTTTTCTGGAAGTGAGTTTGTTCACTTTTATCGGCATTTTGGTGGCTCGGTTTGGGGTGCTGCCCGTGGCGGCGCAGCAAGTGGTGATTAATATTACTTCGCTTATTTATATGCTGCCGCTGAGTATCGGCACAGCGTTGGCGGTGCGGGTGGCGCAAGCGGTGGGCATGGGCAAGCTGCGGCGGGCGCGGTATGTGTCGGGCGTGGGCTTGAGTTTGGGCTTAATCGGTACATGTATTACGGCAACGCTGCTGCTGTTGCTGCGTGAACAATGGCTTTCACTTTATACCTCGGATAAAGCGGTGATTGCCATTGGCATGACGCTGCTGCTGTTTTCTGCTGTGTGTCAGTTTTCAGACGGCACCCAAACCATTGCGTCTTACGCTTTACGCGGCTACAAACTCACCAAAATCCCGATGTTTATCCATGCCATTACATTTTGGGGCTTTGGCTTGGGGCTGGGTTCTTTGCTGGGTTTGGGCTTTGGCTGGGGCTTGTATGGTTTTTGGACGGCTTTGGTGATCTCGCTGTTGTGCGCCGCCATTGCCTT
Source organism: Stenoxybacter acetivorans DSM 19021 (assembly GCF_000745895.1). Taxonomy (GTDB): domain Bacteria; phylum Pseudomonadota; class Gammaproteobacteria; order Burkholderiales; family Neisseriaceae; genus Stenoxybacter; species Stenoxybacter acetivorans. The sequence goes on from NZ_JQKE01000062.1 coordinate 1,752, forward strand.
GGTGTGGTATTTACATTGGCAAAGCAATCGTTTGGCAACGCGGCAAGGGTGGTGTGATGATGTTACAACATAATGCGGATTTAACGCCGTTTAATACGTTTGGACTGTCGGCACGGGCAGCGGCTCTGTGTACGCTGGAAGATGAAAATCGGCTGCCTGAAATATTCAGGCAGCCTGAATATCGGCAAGACACGGTATTGTGGCTCGGCGGCGGCAGCAATGTGCTGTTTTGTGCCGATTACATTGGTTTGGTGGTGCGCATGGCAACCAAAGGCATCAGTCATCAGTTTATCGATGAACAAAACGTGCGCGTGGAAGCACAGGCGGGCGAAATTTGGCATGATTTTGTGCAATACACCGTGTCGCAGGGGTTCAGCGGCTTGGAAAATTTAAGCCTGATTCCGGGAACGGTCGGCGCGGCTCCGGTACAAAACATCGGCGCATACGGTGTGGAAGTGGGTTCGCGCATCGAAGCCGTGCGCTGCTTTGATTTGGTCAGCAAAAAAGAAGTGGTGTTCAGCCACGGCGATTGCTGTTTTGCGTATCGCGACAGCCTGTTCAAACAAGCGGGCAAAGGGCGGTATGTGATTTTATCGGTGCGTTTTGTGTTGTCCCGCCAATTTGTTCCGCGGCTGGGTTACGGCGATTTAAAAACCGTTGCCGAAACCTTGTCTCAAGGCAAACTGCTTACTGCCGCCGCAGTGGCAGAGGCTGTGTGCCAAATCCGCCGAACCAAACTGCCCGACCCGCGTCTTTTGGGCAATGCCGGCAGTTTTTTCAAAAATCCGATTACCAATGCAACAACCGCTGCGGCATTGGCAGCACGGTATCCAAACTTGCCGCAATACCCGCAAGCAAACGGGCAGGTCAAACTTGCCGCCGGCTGGCTGATTGATTACTGCGGTTTAAAAGGCTTTCAAATCGGCGGGGCGGCAGTGCATGAGAAACAGGCTTTGGTGCTGGTAAACAAAAACCACGCCACCGCTGCCGATGTGGTTGCTTTGTCGCGTCATATTCAAGATGCGGTGCAGCAAAAATTTGGTGTTTTTTTGGAGACTGAACCGATTTGGCTGCCTGAAAAAAGCACTGCCGCCTGTTTGGAGCGGCAGTAAACAAAATGGTTTTTACTGGGTTTTCAGCATGTTCATGGTTGATATTATGCACCCATTAACATACCAAAACCGATTAAACCAATCAGGCTGCCTGAAACGCGCCGCAGCCATGCGTGTTTAACCGAAACACAGCCCAAGCCAAAACCCGCGGCATGCAAAGCGGCAGTTGCCAAAACAAAACCAAGCGCATAGCCCAATGCGCCGTGTGCGCCCATTTCAGCACCGTGTGCCAGGCCGTGAAACAAGGCAAACACGCCCACCAGTATCATGGCTGCCGCCGTTGGCATTTTTTTAACCCATGCAGCCGCCAAGCCCAATATCAATACGGAAGCGGCAATGCTTTGTTCTGTCATGGGTATGTGTATGCCATTGATGCCCAACACAAAGCCCGCCGCCATCACGCCGATAAATGTGGTCGGAATCAGCCAGCGTGCTTTGCCGGAAAACGTGGCTGCCCATAAACCCACAGCCACCATTGCCAATAAATGATCCCAGCCGCCGACAGGGTGCATTAAACCGGCCATTACGCCGTTGGTGTCATGACCCGGGTGAGCGAGTGCCAAAACCGGACTGAGGCACAATAGAACGGCAAGCAGTTTTTTCATCATCATTTCCTTATGGTTAAAACGGGTTTCAAAAATTGCGGCGGAAAGGGCTAACTCATGTATAAGCGGGTATATAAATGTTCATGCTGCATGGCACGAATGTCTGTGGCAGGCGCGGCAGCACCGATGTGTGTCTGTACAGGCACAATGCTGGCGGCTGCGGCACGGGCAATCGGTTCGTGCAAAGCCAGCAAAATATCTTGGCCTACCATTTGGCTCAGCGGAATCAGTTTAACGCCATTGGTTACCAACCCAACAGCGGCATTGTAATAAAACGCATACAATGAATGTGCTTTGTCTAAACCCAAAGCCGCTGCCAACAGCCCAAATACCAGCGGATAAAAGCCCTGCGCCTGTTGCGCCGCTATGGCTGCCTGAAAATCGGCTGCCAATTGCGGCAATGGCTGACGGGCAAAAATTTTCAACAAGCGCACACCCAGTTTAAAACTGCTTTCACGCAGCTCCCGCGGTGCTTTGGCTGCACCGATGCGTTCATCTAATTTCAGCAAAGCAGGTAAATCCTGCGCTGCTGCCGCATCAAACGCCAGCGACACATAAGCCCCATCGTTGTGCAGCCAATTGTGCTGTAATTGCGTGTACACCAGCGCACGCAAGGTGTCCGCATCGTGTACGGCGCGCTGCTGCACAAAGGTTTCCAAGCCGCCGGAATGGTTAAAACCGCCAATCGGCAAAGTGGGATCTGCCAATTGCAGCAATTGCCCCCATTGGGCGAGTGCAGCGGCGTTCATTCGGTTAAATTTCGGCAAAAAATCAACATATTGGCTTCAGGCAAGAATGGCATAAAAATACAGCACTTTTCATGGCTTATCCTTTCAGGCAGCCTAATGGTGGTGTGGTGTATGGCTGTGTTCGTGTTTATGACTGTGCAGATGTTCATGCGTATGCGCATGACCGCCGCCCACACCGGGTGCTGAATTGGCGCGCAACTGCTCGCTGAGGCGGCGGTTGCCGCGCTGCGGAGCAAAACCGGCGGCAAGCAGCCATTCAAACAGCGGTTTGTCATACGGCATCAGCAATTCGTTGCCGTCCAAAAACAGCGGCGTGTGTTTGTTGCCGATTTCATAGCAGACACGCGCCATTTCCGGCAGTGTTTGCGGCGACAGCACCATAACTTCACTGGGTTCAATGGCCACCACAATCGCCAGTTTATTGTCCAGATGCACCACATCGTCGTGATGCAGACGCTGCCCTTCTTTCAGCAGCCGAAACGCAATTTCGCGCCCGCCTTCTGTGCGGGTGCGCAACAAGCGCCGATCGGCTTCAAACCATTGTAAGCGAACATAATCAACGGTTTGATTCGTCAGGCTACCTGAAGCCCTCAGAGCGGTTTGCGGCGCAATAATGCTTTGGATTATCAGATTCATCGGTTTAACGTCAATGACTCATACATGATCTGAACGGTTTTTTAACGTGCTGCCAAAAAAACCGAACAAACACAAATTTTTTGCCCAACCGTATTTGCCCTAAAACAAAAAGTATCGCTGCGCCAACGGCACTTGAACAGCGGGTTCACAGGTGATGTGTTCACCGTTGACGCGCACTTCATAGGTTTCCGGATTAACGGTAATGTTCGGCATGGCGTTGTTGTGAATAAGATCTTTTTTACCAATACTGCGGCAGTTGTGCACGGGCAAAGTGTGTTTGCACAAACCGTATTGTGCACGAATATCGGCATTCACGCCTGCCTGCGAGACAAACAGTACAGCGGTCTCTTGCACGGCTTTGCCCAGCGCGCCAAACATCGGGCGGTAAATCACCGGCTGCGGTGTGGGGATAGAAGCATTGGGATCACCCATGCGTGCATAACTGATGGCACCGCCTTTGATGATGATTTCCGGTTTCACACCAAAAAATGCCGGTTTCCACAATACCAAATCGGCTATTTTGCCCGGCTCAACAGAGCCGACATAATCACTAATGCCGTGTGCAATGGCGGGGTTAATGGTGTATTTTGCCAAATAACGCTTGATTCGGAAATTGTCGTTACCGCCGTTTTCTTCAGGCAGGCTGCCGCGCTGCTGTTTCATTTTATCGGCGGTTTGCCATGTGCGGATAATGACTTCTGCCACACGCCCCATCGCTTGTGAATCGGAACTCATAATGGAAAATACGCCCATGTCGTGCAAAATATCTTCGGCGGCAATGGTTTCGGGGCGAATGCGTGAATCGGCAAAAGCCACATCTTCGGGTACGCGTTTGTCCAAATGGTGGCAAACCATCAGCATATCCAAATGCTCATCTATGGTGTTGATGGTAAACGGACGTGTGGGATTGGTGGAAGCAGGCAGCACATTCGGATACATCGCCGCTTTAATAATGTCGGGCGCATGACCGCCGCCTGCGCCTTCGGTGTGGAAAGTGTGAATCACCCTGCCGTCAATCGCGCGCATGGTGTCTTCCAGAAAACCGCCTTCATTGAGGGTGTCGGTGTGTATGGCAATTTGAACATCCATCTCATCGGCGATTGTCAATGAAGCATCAATCACGGCAGCAGTAGAACCCCAGTCTTCATGGATTTTCAAACCCAGTGCACCCGCTTCAATCTGCTCACGCAAAGGCGGCAGGGAGGCGCAATTGCCTTTGCCGAAAAAGCCCAGATTCACCGGCGCGTTCTCGGCTGCCTGAAACATTCTTTTCAATTGCCACGCGCCCGGGGTTACCGTGGTGGCGTTGGTGCCGTCGGCAGGACCGGTGCCGCCGCCAATCATGGTGGTAATACCGGATTCAATGGCGTGGGTGATTTGCTGCGGTGAAATAAAGTGAATGTGGGTATCAATGCCGCCGGCAGTGGCAATTAAATGTGCGCCGTTGTGTACTTCGGTGGCAGCACCGATAATCATATTGGGTGTAACACCGTCCATGGTATCCGGATTACCCGCTTGACCAATACCGGCGATTTTGCCGTCACGAATGCCGATGTCGGCTTTGACAATGCCCCAATAATCCAAAATCAAAACGTTGGTGATAACAAAATCAAGCACGTTTTCATCGCTGCGCGGGGCGGTTGCCGATTGCGCCATGCCGTCGCGCACCGATTTGCCGCCGCCGAATTTGCATTCGTCGCCGTGGGTAAGTAAATCTTGTTCCACTTCGGCAAATAAACAGGTGTCGCCCAAACGCACTTTATCGCCGATTGTCAGACCGTAGGCGGCTGCATATTGGCTGCGGGGAATGGTTAAACTCATCAGTAAATCCTTTGTGGGTTGTACCGAATAACGAGAACATTATTAAAATAAATTGAAGATACCAATCATTTGCATTTGGCGCGCTGCTGTGTTTTTACATAACCGTAATTTAGTCATTTATCCATACTATTGTGAGAAGCAGCAATACCAAGGTTTATCATCAAGAGCTTGGCGGCAAACAATGGATCGCTTTGTATCTTGCATAGGCACAGCCGCTGCCGCTGCCGTTACCGATATTTTTCAAGTAGCCTGAATGAAACCAATTACCGCCAATCTCCATTCTGCGCACGCTGGCGCAAAGCGTGGTCAATCAGCACCAGTGCCAGCATGGCTTCGGCAATTGGCGCGGCGCGTAAGCCAACGCAAGGGTCGTGTCTGCCGTGGGTTGCCAATTCAACTGCGTTGCCGTGAATATCAATTGAGCGGCGCGGCGCGGCGATGCTGCTGGTGGGTTTCACCGCAATATTCACCTGAATTTCCTGCCCTGTGCTGATGCCGCCCAACACGCCACCGGCATGATTGGATAAAAAACCTTGCGGGGTGATTTCATCGCCGTGAACACTGCCGCGCTGGGAAACGCTGGCAAAACCCGCGCCGATTTCCACCCCTTTTACAGCATTAATGCCCATCATGGCATGGGCAATATCGGCGTCTAAGCGGTCAAATACGGGCTCGCCCAAACCCACAGGCACATGGCGGGCAATGATGTGCAGTTGTGCGCCGACAGAATCCAAATCTTTGCGCACGCTGTCCATATAGGCCTCCAATTCGGCAATTTGGCTGCGATTGGCGGCAAAAAACGGATTTTCAGCAATATAGGCTTCATCTTCAAATACAATTTTTTGTTCACCAACTTGGGTAACATAGGCGGTAATTGTTGTGCCGAATTGCTGATGCAACCATTTTTTGGCAATCGCACCCGCCGCAACCCGCGTGGCGGTTTCCCGCGCCGAACTGCGCCCGCCGCCGCGGTAATCGCGGATTCTGTATTTGTGCCAATAGGTGTAATCGGCGTGTCCGGGGCGGAATTGTTCGGCAATGTTGCCGTAATCTTGACTGCGCTGGTCGGTATTGCGTATCAGCAGGGCAATCGGTGTGCCCGTGGTTTTGCCTTCAAACACGCCCGATAAAATTTCCACGGTATCGGCTTCGCGCCGTTGGGTAACGTGGCGGCTGGTGCCGGGTTTGCGGCGGTCTAAATCCGGCTGAATATCGGCTTCACTCAACGGCAATAATGGCGGGCAACCGTCCACAATGCAGCCAATGGCTTTACCGTGGCTTTCGCCGAATGTGGTTACTGTAAAGAGTTTCCCAAATGTATTGCCTGCCATGATGTTTTCTTTAGTTATTTATTCTATATGAAAAAATTTTGATGCCTGTATTAATAGGCTACCTGAAAAATCTTTATTTGATACGCCAATACAACCTTGATAAAAACGTTAATCAATTTGCATTCTGACATTGATTCCTGCCGCTGCCATTGCCGCTTTTGCCTCGGCAATGCGCACTTCGCCGAAATGGAAAATGCTGGCTGCCAGCACCGCATCGGCATGACCTTTTTCAATGCCTTCAATTAGATGTGCAATCGTACCGACGCCGCCCGATGCAATCACCGGCACAGCCACTGCATCGCTGACGGCGCGGGTTAAGGCAAGATTAAATCCGGCTTTGGTGCCGTCTCTGTCCATGCTGGTAAGCAGAATCTCACCAGCACCGCGTTCTGCCATGTTTTTTGCCCACACCACTGCATCAATCCCCGTGCGTTTTCGTCCGCCGTGGGTGAATACTTCCCAGCGGGTGTTGTCTTCATTCACGGCTTTGGCATCTATCGCCACCACAATCGCTTGATTGCCGAAGAAGCCGCTGGCTTCGTTCACCAAATCGGGATTGACAACGGCAGCAGTATTGATGCCGACCTTATCCGCACCGGCGTTTAACAAGCGGCGAATATCGGCAACGCTGCGCACCCCGCCGCCGACGGTGAGCGGGATAAATACTTGTGATGCCACGTCTTCAATCACGTGCAAAAGTGTATCGCGGTTATCAGAGCTGGCGGTGATGTCTAAAAAGGTAATCTCGTCCGCGCCTTCGTCGTTGTAGCGTTTTGCCACTTCCACCGGATTACCCGCATCGCGCAAAGACACAAAATTCACGCCTTTCACCACGCGTCCGTTATCCACGTCTAAACACGGAATAATGCGTTTGGCAAGTGCCATAATTTATCCACAAAAAAATACGCCAATCATTTTTCAGGCAGCCTGTCTGCACAAAGGCTGCCTGAAAAGCAAAATTTCAGGCAGCCCGAAAGTTCAGCCAAACCACAGTTTGATAAAATTTTCCGCCAAGCCAGCCGCACGTTCACTCAGATAGAAATAACCGACGGCAGCAGACACCACAAAAATAACACTGCCGACAAAAGTGGCGCACAACACGTCCATAAACCAAAATGAAAAAAACACAAACAGCCAGCATATTCCCCAGCTGAGCAACCATATTCCATTTATCTCAGGAGCGGCATGGGCAATTAAGGCATTCACGCCGATAATCACCCAAATCACCACACAAGACTCCCAAAAAGCACTGCGCTGCCGCCGAAAAGTTGTCAGCAACCATACGCCGAAAATCGTTGCACCAATCATTTTATCCCCCCCGGGATTACTGTTAAAGTTAAATACTGCTTTGGCTTATGCACTGCGCATCAGCCAACTCCATCCCACTCGTCGGCAAAACGCTGCGCCGCTTGAAAATCAAGACTGCCTTCGTAAATAGCGCGTCCGGTAATCGCACCGATCACACCACTCTCTTCTGCCGCGCACAAGGCTTTGACATCATCTAAATGACTCACCCCGCCCGAAGCAATCACCGGTATTGGCACCGCTTCCGCCAATTTCACAGTGGCTTCGATATTCACGCCGTTCATCATGCCGTCGCGCCCGATGTCGGTGTAGATGATGCTGTTTACACCATAATCGGCAAATCGTTTTGCCAATTCAATTACTTGATATTTGGTTATTTTTGCCCAGCCATCGGTCGCCACTTGTCCGTCTTTGGCATCTAAGCCCACGATAATCTGATCGGGAAACGCATCGCAGGCATCGCGCAGAAACGTTGGGGTTTTCACTGCTGCCGTGCCGATAATCACGTATTGCAAACCCAAATCCAAATATTTTTCCACGGTGTCCATATTGCGGATACCGCCGCCCAATTGCACCGGAATATCCGTTGGTATTGCCGCCAAAATCGCTTTAATTGCAGCAAAATTTTTCGGTTTGCCGGCAAAAGCGCCGTCTAAATCCACCAAATGCAAACGGCGCGCGCCTTGTTTTTGCCAGTGCAAAGCCATTTCTTCGGGTTTATCGGAAAACACAGTGGCTTCCTGCATTAAACCTTGCTTCAGGCGAACACATTGACCTTCTTTTAAATCAATTGCGGGTATAAGTAGCATTTTCGTAAATAAAGTGAGCTGATGAAACGGAAATCAAAATAAAGCGGTACAAAATGATAGCAAACTTATTCAGTAAAAATAAAATAAAATCATACTTTACCGTCCCACTTAATAAAATTTTGCAATAGCTGCAAACCGGCATGGTGGCTTTTCTCGGCGTGAAATTGTGTGGCAAACACGTTATCACGCCCGACAATACACGCAAATTCATCGGGATAATCGGCACAGCCCAGCACAATATCCGATTCATTGGGTGCGAAATAAAAACTGTGAACAAAATAAAAATACGCTTCTTGCACTATGTGGTAAAAAAGCGGATGCTGTTGTATTTGCCGCACCGTATTCCAGCCCATGTGCGGTACTTTCAAACGCGCACCATGCGCATCGGTTTGCACTGAAAAGCGTTTCACATTGCCTGAAAACCAGCCCAAACCCGGCGTATTCCCTTCTTCGCTGTGTTCAAACAACAGCTGTGCACCCACACAAATACCAAAAAACGGTTTATTTTGCAAACCATCGGCAACGGCTTCGCGCAAACCACTGCGGTTTAATGCCGCCATACAATCCGGCATCGCGCCTTGACCGGGAAAAATAAGTTTGTCAGCACGCAATACTTCATCGGCATCGGCCGTCAATACCACTTCAGCCGCACCGCCGCTCATGCCATTGGCTGCCTGAACCGATTTTAACACCGAATGCAAATTTCCCATGCCGTAGTCAATAATGGCGATTTTCATGATTTCTCTGCTGAATGTGATTAATATTGCTTCCGAAAGCAATAAAACGGGATTGGTTGATTATACCCATATAAAATGCTGTCTGTTCAGTATGCAGTAATCACGCGGTATCAATTCGGGCTGCCTGAAAATCAATTGACACCGCCTCTTTTTAAAACAGCATCTAAAATTAACCCACCATAAACTGCCTTCAGACAGCACAGTTTTCGCTATAATTCCCGCTTCTTCTTTATTTTTGCCGATACGGTGCGTACACCATAAAAACAAGACTGATTTTGACAACGCCGTGTCAAAAATGCGTTGATAAGAAAAAACACTGTCTTGATTTTGTGTTAAACCCGCCGCACAGCCACCTGAATTTTATGACTCTTTCCCAGCCTGCCTTGTCTGTTGTTCAGCAGCATCTGCTCACCCAAAACCAACTTGCCGATACCGATTTTCACCATGCCTTGCGCCTTATCGGACAGCATGCTGTGGATTATGCCGATATTTATTGTCAGCGCACAGCGTATGAAAGCTGGCATTTGGAAGAGGGCATGGTGAAGTCCGGCAGCTTCCAAATAGATCAAGGTGTGGGCGTGCGTGCGGTCAGCGGCGATAAAACCGCGTTTGCTTATGCCGACAATTTGGACGCATCAGCCTTGCAGCAAGCCGCGCAAGCCGTGCGTGCCATTGGCACGGCATCGCAGCAAACGGCAGTGAATCAAATGGTGAGCAAACAATCTGCACCGTCGCTTTATGATGCCGATAATCCGATTATCGGCATGGACGCAGCAGATAAAGTGGCATTACTGCAAAAAGTGGAAACGCTGGCACGTGCCGCCGATCCGCGCATTGTGCAGGTAATGGCGGGGCTGACTTGCGAATACGATTTGATTTATCTGGCACGGCTCGACGGGCGGACGCATGCCGATGTACGCCCATTGGTGCGGCTGTCTGTAACCGTTATCGCCAAACAAGGCGAACGGCGTGAGCAAGGCAGTGCCGGCGGCGGCGGTCGGTTTGGTTTGGCGTATTTCGACGACGACTGCCTGCGCCGCTACGTAGATGCCGCCGCCGCACAAGCCCTCATCAACTTAGAAGCCCGCCCCGCAAAAGCCGGTGCAATGACTGTGGTTTTGGGCAACGGCTGGCCGGGTGTGTTGCTGCACGAAGCAGTCGGACACGGTTTGGAGGGCGACTTCAACCGCAAAGGCACAAGCGCATTTGCCGGACGGCTGGGCGAACGCGTTGCCGCCAAAGGCGTTACCGTGATTGACCAAGGCAATATTCGGCAGCGGCGCGGCTCTTTGAATATTGACGATGAAGGCAATTTAACCGGACGCACGGTACTCATTGAGGACGGTATTTTAACAGGCTATCTGCAAGACGAAACCAACGCCCGCCTCATGGGCGCGGCAACCACCGGAAACGGACGGCGCGAAAGTTATGCCGCAACGCCCATGCCGCGTATGACCAATACCTTTATGGAAAACGGCAATCACGACCCCGAAGAAATTTTGGCTTCCGTAGATAAAGGTATTTATGCGGTGAACTTTGGCGGCGGGCAAGTGGATATTACCAGCGGACGCTTTGTTTTCAGTGCATCAGAGGCGTGGTGGGTAGAAAACGGTAAAAAACAATATCCGGTAAAAGGTGTAACCATTGTCGGCAATGGTCCTGAAGTTTTAAAACACGTCAGCATGATTGGCAACGACATGGCTTTGGACAGCGGCGTGGGCGTGTGCGGCAAAGACGGTCAAAGCGTTCCCGTGGGTGTCGGGCAGCCCACTTTGCGTATTGATGCGGGCTTAACCGTGGGCGGCTCACAAGCTACCTGAAAAAAACCAACAACTGTTAAGCCGTTACGACAAAACAATACATTGGTTTGACTGCAAAAAACAGATTTCCGCACCGTCCATTACCTGATTAATAATAGGCTTATGTTACTGGAAATATAAATTTGAATTTTTAGAAAAGAAGTCTAATATGAAAAAATGGTATGACGAGGAATACGAATTTGAAATTGAAGTTACAGGCTTTCTGCGCAGTGATCACACGGAGCACTACTGTTGAAACGGTGAAGAAGTCGGTGATAAATACACCTGTACCTACGGCTGTCCTGTCAATGCAGCCGGGCAGGGGATTTGCTCCAAAGTCATGCTGATGCTGTTTCCAATCATGGAGGCAGTTAGAAGTGGCGGCGATTTGGAAAACATCGGCGGAAGCGATAAACGGATTAAGGAGATTGTCTGCCCAGATGGCTGTGTGGTATTCAAGCTGACGGCAAAGTATCTTGGCAATGAGAATTTTTTCAAGGGCAAGTTTTTTGATTTAGAACAATGGAATGGTACAGAAAAATATAGCTGAACTATTAAATTTTTCAAAACGACTAGCCAGAAAAATTACGGCTAATTATCTGAAATCTGCTGAATAGGCTATGTTTTTTTTGAAAAAATAATAGTACAGCTATAATTTTCTGTACTGGGCATAGATAATTTATGAAATACGTGATGAAAAAAAAGCAGTTTGACTATATCAATTTCAGGCTGCCTGAAAAAAACCGCCAAGCAATAATAACAACACTGCTTGGCGATTTTTTTGTGTAGCTGCTTAAAACCGATTAATCAGTCTTTTTTGTCTTTCACTTCTTCAAACGATGCATCAATCACATCGTCATCGGCTTTACCGCTGCTCTGCTCACCGCCGCCTTGAGCTTGCCCTGCTTCGGCTTGGGCGGCTGCATACATCATTTCACCCAATTTTTGGCTGGCAGTACCTAAGGTTTCGGCTTTGGCATCAATCAGGGCTTTGTCTTCGCCTTTCACCGCTTCTTCCGCTTCTTTTACGGCGGCTTCTATTTTTTCTTTCTCTGCAGCATCTAATTTATCGCCGTATTCATTCAATGATTTTTTCACGGAATGAATCAAGGCTTCGGCTTGGTTGCGGCTGCCCACTAATTCATGCAGTTTGCGGTCTTCTTCGGCATTGGCTTCCGCATCTTTCACCATGCGTTCAATTTCTTCTTCGCTCAAACCGGAAGAGGCTTGAATCGTGATGTTGGCTTGCTTGCCTGTGCCTTTGTCTTTGGCAGACACATGCAAAATACCATTGGCATCAATATCAAACATCACTTCAATTTGCGGCACACCGCGCGGTGCAGGCGGAATATCACCCAAATTAAACTGCCCTAAGCTCTTATTCGCAGAGGCTTTTTCACGCTCGCCTTGCAGCACGTGAATGGTTACCGCATTTTGGTTGTCATCGGCAGTGGAGAATACTTGCGTGGCTTTGGTGGGAATGGTGGTGTTTTTGTTGATGAGTTTGGTCATCACCCCACCCATGGTTTCAATACCCAAAGACAAAGGCGTAACGTCCAGCAACAGCACGTCATTGCGATCACCCGCCAGCACCGCTCCTTGAATGGCCGCACCCACGGCAACCGCTTCATCAGGGTTCACATCTTTACGCGGCTCTTTTCCAAAGAAATCTTTCACCGCTTCTTGCACTTTGGGCATACGGCTTTGTCCGCCCACCAGAATGACGTCATCAATATCATTGACACTCAGTCCGGCATCTTTGATAGCGATGCGGCAAGGCTCAATCGAACGGGTAATTAAATCATCCACCAAACTTTCAAATTTAGCACGGGTGATTTTCATCGCCAAGTGTTTCGGACCGCTTGCATCCATAGTGATGTAAGGTAAATTTATCTCAGTTTGCTGACCGCTGGACAATTCGATTTTGGCTTTTTCCGCCGCTTCTTTTAAGCGTTGCAATGCCATCACATCATTTTTCAGATCAATGCCTTGATCTTTTTTGAATTCATCAACAATGTAGTTAATCAAACGTTGGTCAAAGTCTTCGCCACCCAAGAAAGTATCGCCGTTGGTTGCCAACACTTCAAATTGTTTATCACCGTCCACATCGGCAATTTCGATGATGGAAATATCAAATGTACCGCCGCCCAAATCATATACGGCGATTTTACGGTCACCTTTTTCGCCTTTATCCATACCAAACGCCAACGCGGCGGCAGTCGGCTCATTAATGATGCGTTTAACATCTAAACCGGCAATGCGTCCTGCGTCTTTGGTGGCTTGACGCTGGCTGTCGTTAAAATACGCCGGAACGGTAATCACCGCTTCGGTAACCGTTTCGCCCAAATAATCTTCAGCCGCTTTTTTCATTTTGCGCAATATTTCAGCGGAAACCTGCGGCGGTGATAATTCTTTGCCTTGTGCTTTCACCCACGCATCACCATTGCCCGCTTTGACAATCTCAAACGGCATACTGGCGATGTCTTTTTGCACCTCTTTGTCTTCAAAGCGGCGGCCAATCAAGCGTTTTACTGCATAAATCGTATTTTTTGCATTGGTTACCGCTTGGCGTTTGGCGGGTGCTCCCACCAGAATTTCGTTACCGTCTAAATAAGCAATCACTGAAGGCGTGGTGCGCGCACCTTCCGCGTTTTCAATGACTTTGTTCTGCCCGCCTTCGGAAATGGCCACACACGAGTTGGTTGTACCCAAATCAATACCAATTACTTTTGCCATATTCAATACTCCTGAAAATATAATAATTGTTGGAATTAGTTCCTGCATCGGCATCCATGCCGTTTTCTGTTTTTGTTAAAATGGGCATGGGCAGATAAATTTCAAGCGCATAAAATCATTTTTCATGTGTTTTCTGCTGTTTGTTCCGGCATTGACTTCTATTCTATTACTGCCGAACCGTAGGCGGATTTAGTAACAATACTCCATTTAATTACGGATAAGAGCTTTGATGTTAGTCACAATAACACAGCAATCACCTTCCAATCTTTACCGCCGCACACAATACTGAAAATATCAGCATTGATGAGGATATAGGTGTGCTTAAAGTGTGTTCAGCTAACCAGCCGGATTGTGCTTTCCTTCTAATCCGCAAGCATTAAAAATTTGTTTTATTTATTAAATGGTTGAATAGAAGTAACGTAACAAAACACAAGTACACAGCACAAACAACAGGCTGCCTGAAGAGTTTCCCGCTTTCAGGCAGCCTGTTACCTATTCTATTATTTCTTTTTCATCACCGAACCAATCAAGCCCTATACGGCAGCATATCCCACAATGACTGGGAGACCGGAGAACGCTTCCGCGCTTCAAATAGTCGTTAGCCATGCGTAAGAAGCCCCTGACTGTTTCCAATCAGGGGCTTCGGTATGGGGGTTTGGCGGTGTCCTACTTTCACATGGGTATCCATACTATCATCGGCGATGCGTCGTTTCACGGTCCTGTTCGGGATGGGAAGGCGTGGGACCAACGCTCTGTGGCCGCCAAACTAAACTGTACAAATCGGTTAAGCCGTGTCTCTCTCAT
>NZ_JQKE01000063.1 GCF_000745895.1 Stenoxybacter acetivorans DSM 19021
TGCGCCTGCGCTTTGAGCTTGTCTTGAATGGCTTTTTCTACTTTTGCCAAACGCTTCATGCCGTAACGAACTTGTTTGAAGCGGCGGTTAGTGCTGTTTTTAGGCACGAATACCTGTAACCGCGCTTCTTTCAAGACTTTATAGATGGTGGGTCTGCTGACGCAATAGGTAGCCGCCAAATCAGAAACGCGGATATTTTCTTCTGTATAAAGCCGCCAAATTTCTTGACGCTGATAGGGCAGTAAACGGGTTCTTTTATGAATGTTCATTGCAGTATTTTCCTATAAATACTGTAAACAACGCTGGGATTTCTTACAATTAAGAGAATAAATGAAAACGAAAAAGGCTGAATTCTGCGTGATACAGAATTCAGCCTTTTTAATCTTTCTTACCTTGCCGATTTTAAATCCCGCTCTTCAGGGCAGAAACACGCCACACCTCGCGAGAGGGCGAGGTTTCGGAAAACGTGTGGTTTGGGTGTGATGAAAACCGCTTCCAAACGCTGAATGATGCCGTTGCCCAAAGGTTGAAGATTACATTTCTCTTTAATCGGCAGTTTGTGTTCTGCCGATTTTAAAAAGTTTTCAAATGGTCTTTAAACAATTAATTGGTTGTTTGCCAGCAATTGCTCCAGTGTAGTATCCGTTTGATTAAATGTCATCAAGGATTCTGATTGGTATTGTGTTCCGCTGCCATCGCGGTCGATATGCAAGGTGCTGTTACCGTTTTCGTGAGTGATGCTCAAATAATTGCTTAAATCGCCGCCGTTGTGATTATGGTAGTCTGCCAATAATGCACTGATGTTGATGCTGTTGCCGGCTGAAAAATTATTCACAGTATCATGCCCATTGCCGCCGAGTGCATCGGTGTTGTTAAGCAATTTGTAAATCAATGTTTCATGGCCGATCGGATTTAAAGTAAATGCGTCATCTTGTGCCGTGCTTTCCAAATCATTCTGGTTTGATGCTGCTGATGCCGATTTCATACTTGCGGCAGCGGCGGATGCCCCTGAAACGCTGATTTTGAATGTACTGCTGACAGGTCCTTCATTACCTGCTGAATCCACTACTTTGGCAATATAGTTGTAGGTTTTGCCGTTTTGTAAACCACCGTCGGCACACTCGTAAACACCGGAAGTGTAGGAGGTGTTGGTTCGGTATACTTCGTGGTAACCTTTGCCATCGCCGTCATCGCGGTACAGCACCACAGATTCACCTGAATTCAATGAACCAACGCGCACTTTAAATACGGGAGAGCTGTCGTCGGTGGTGGTGCCGCTGGCGAATTCGCCTTTATCAGCACCGACATCGTCTATGTAGCCGGTAATCACGGCTTGGCTGGTGGGCGCGGTGGTATCCACGGTTAGGTTCATGGATTTGGCAGGACCTTGATTGCCCGCTTTGTCTTCAATGCGCACGCTGTAGTTGTATGAGCCGTCTGATAAGTTGCTGTTGTCGTGGTATTGGTACACGCCGTTTTTCAGGGTGGCATTGCCCAATTTAACATTGTCACGGTACACCGCTACGACTTCATCGGCTTCTACTTTGCCGTTCACGGTGATGTTCAGCAAAGGATTTTTATCGTTGGTGGGCTTGTTGCCGTCGAATTCTCCGGTAATCGGTGATACGTCATCGGTGTAGCTGATTTTGCTGATGGCGGTGGTGGGTGCTTTTGTATCTTGGGTAATGTCGAATTTGCCGCTGGAAACCCCCTGATTGCCGGCTTGGTCTTCTACGCGCGCAGTGTATTCGTATTTGCCGTCGCCGATACTGGCGGCAGTGTAGGTATAAGCTGTGTCATAGCCGGTTTTGAGTGTGGCTGTGCCAACACGTTCTTCTTTGCTTTTATTGCCTTGCGCATCGGTGAAAGTGCGGTACACGGCAACAACTTCGCCGTCGCCAAGTGCCTGATTCACGGAAATATTCAGCACGGGTGCGGTGTCATTGGTGATGCTGCCTGAAGCAGCGTGGTCGTTTTTGTCTGAGTCTTGACCTTGATCGTCAATGAAATCCACAATGTTGGCTTTGGCGGTTGGTGCAGTGGTATCCACAAAAAATTTAAATTCGCCGCTTTTCGCGCCTTCTCCGCCGCCGTTTTCTACGCGAACGGTGTAAACGTAGGGATCATCTTTTGGACTGTCTGCCAAATTTTTATCGGTGAATTGGTACGTTTTGTCTTTGGCATTCCATGTTGCTTCGCCGACTTTTACGGGGTTGCCGTTGGCATCTTGACGATAAACCACCACTTTATCCCCGTTGCTGTCTAATTTGCCTTCGGTTACACCTTTACCGCTGACGGTGATGTTCAGCTGCGGTGAATTGTCGTTGGTGTATGTGCCCGTTGCTTTGGTTTCGTAGCCGTTTTTCTTATCAGCATCGGTGGTGAATGGACCAACGTCATCGCGGTAATTGGCGATGGCTACTGTTGCTGTCGGTTTTTCAGGTTTATTATGTTTACTACTATCATCATCATCATCTTTGCTGTTGGCAATGGCAACACCGACGCCCACCAATGCCGCGCCGATGACGCCGCCGTAAATTAAGGTGCTGTATTTACCCATTGCGCCATAACCCTCGGGCAAAACCGCAGAAATGTTGCTGATGGGTTCATATTCAACATTGCTGAAGCAGTCTCCGGATTTAAGCATCACTTTCATGGAGACCAGCTGTCCGGGTTCTTCACCTTGCAAAACCACGTTGTTGTCATCATAGGCAGATACGGAATCGCTGTTTTTTTGAACACAGTTTTCGTCAAAAAAGTTATCCAGCACCACCATTTCACCGCTTTTCAAAACGATGATGAGTTTGCCTCTTTCTTGCCGCACTTCTGCAATATCGTCGGGCTTGATTCCTAATTTGACCACAGAATCTTCGGTGAGCATGGCTATGTTGCCCACTTTGCGTTGTACCACGGCGTTGCTGACTTTTGAGATGATTTCAATGCTGATCATAATTGGCTGCCTGAACGAGTAAGCAAAAATACTTGCTTGTAAATAATGAGAAGAAAGATTTTGGCATTCTAGCCACAAAATCATTCCGAAACAATGTTTATCTTTCGTTTTATTGATTCAAGACCTTATATTTGTTGATTTAGTGCTTTATCAGCGATGTCGGTACGGTATTGCATGCCGTTAAATTGAATGCAAGCCGCCGCGTTATAGGCATGTTGTTTGGCTGAAGCAATGTTGTCGCCCAAGCCCACTGTACACAATACGCGCCCGCCGTTGGTCAGAATTTGGTTGTGTTCATTCAATGCTGTGCCGGCATGAAATACTTTGCCGATGCGGTTTGCTTCGTCTATGCCGCTGATGATATCGCCTTTTTCGGGATTGTCGGGATAGTCCTTTGCTGCCAATACCACGCCAACGGCGACTTGCGGTTTCCAAATTGCCTGAACGGTGTTTAATTGACCCGCTAAGGCTGCCTGAATTAAATCCGCTAAATCACTATCCAGCCGGCTCATAATCGGTTGGGTTTCGGGGTCGCCGAAGCGGCAGTTGAATTCAATGGTGAATGGTGCGCCGTGTTGATCTATCATCAAACCGGCGTATAAAAAGCCGGTGTAGGGGTGTCCTGCGGCTTTCATGCCGCGCACTGCCGGATAAATAATCTCGTCTAACACGCGCTGGTGTACGGCATCTGTTACCACGGGAGCTGGGGAATAGGCACCCATGCCGCCGGTATTCGGTCCTTGGTCGTTATTGAGTAAACGTTTGTGATCTTGGCTGGTTGCCATGGGTAAGATGTGTTCGCCATCCACCATAACGATGAAACTGGCTTCTTCGCCTTGCAAAAAATCTTCAATGACTACGCGTGCACCGGCATCACCCATTTTGTTGCTCAGTAACATATCGTCAATGGCGGCATGTGCTTCGGCTATGCTCATTGCCACAATAACGCCTTTTCCCGCTGCCAGTCCATCGGCTTTAATCACAATCGGCGCACCTTTGTGATTTATGTAATGATGAGCAGCTTCTGCGTCGCTGAAAGTTTGATAGGCGGCTGTTGGAATGCGGTGCTGCGTCATAAAGTCTTTGGCAAAATCTTTAGAGCTTTCCAGCTGGGCGCAAAATTGTGTGGGACCGAAAATTGGCAAAGCGGCTGCCTGAAAAGCATCAACAATGCCCGCTGCCAAAGGTGCTTCCGGACCGACTACGGTGAAAGAAATTTGGTTGTCGCGGCAAAATTGAATCAGTGCATCATGTGCGGTGAGATTGATGTTGCGTAATTTGGGCTCAACTGCCGTGCCGGCATTGCCGGGTGCAACGAAAACCGTGCTGATTTTGGGCGATTGAGCCAATTTCCATGCCAGCGCGTGTTCGCGTCCGCCGCTGCCGATAAGTAACACTTTCATTTTGTGTCCGTTTGGAGTTAATTTAAGAAGAGTAAAAAATAGCCGCGATTATATGCGAAAAATCAGCATCAAATGGCAGTTTTGCTGCATGGGTATGGGTGTAAGCGGTAGTATAAATAAATGACAGGTGAGGCTGCCTTAAATTTTTTTGATATTGGACGTAAAATACAGCAGAGATTTGACTGTTTGTTTTTGGTAAAGCCGTGCAACAAATATTTCAAGTACCGCTTGGTACAAATTTGTCAGCATCGGCACAAGTGTTAAGACAAAAATAAGATAAATCTGCACAGGTTAAAACAAAAAAGGTAACAAGCAATTTCATTTTGTTTTATCATACGTTCTATTTGTCTGGTCATACATGCCGACACAACTAACTCAACTTCAAGCAAAAAAACCATGAAATCCATAGTAGAACACCTGTCTTTGGCAACCCGCCTTTTGGGTGCGCCTGTGGCGGCAGCGGCGTTAAATGCTGAAACCACGCGTGATGCACACAACAAAATCAATTTTGCCTCTTTGGTTGAAGTGTTGCGTAGCCATGGCTTTGAAAATAATGTCTCCAAGCGCGATTTAACCGATATTCCGTCATTGTCAGTGCCTGTGGTGGTGATTATGAGCCATGAGGAAGCGGCGGTTATTAAGCGTATTGAAGGTGCAGGGCGCAGCCGTGTGTTTTACATTCAACAAACCGACGGTGTGGAGAAACGGCTCAGTTATGATGAGCTGGCTGCCCGTTATGTGGGTTATTGCTGGTTTATTAAACCCAAGGCAGTCAGTGATTTGCGCTCTGAACTGCCTGAATACAGATTACCCAAATCTTGGTTTTGGAAAGTAATTTGGCGGTTTAAGCGTTATTACTACAATGTGGTTGCCGCAACGTTTATCATTAATTTTCTGGCTTTGGTCAGCTCTTTATATGTGATGAATGTGTATGACAGGGTGATTCCCAATCGTGCCTATGAAACTTTATGGGTGTTGAGCTTGGGGGTGATTTTTGCGATTACCTTTGAGTTTATCGCGAAGATGATTCGGGCTCATTTATTGGATATTGCGGGTAAAAAAGCCGATTTGATTATTAGTGCCGCGCTTTTTCGGCGTGTTATGGCGTTGAAATTATCTGATCGCCCGATTTCATCGGGGTCGTATGCCAGTAATTTGCGCGAATTTGAATCGGTGCGCGATTTTATGACCAGTGCCAGCTTATTGGTGCTCGTGGATTTCCCATTTTTGCTGTTATTCTTGATTGTCTTGCATTTAATTGCCGGTAAATTGGTGTTTGTTCCAATGGCGCTGATACCCATTATTATTATTGTCAGCTTCGTGGCACAAAAACCTTTGGCAAAATACATCAACGAGTCCATGAAGGAAGGTTCACAACGGCAAGGGCTGGCGGTGGAAGCCATTGAAGGTTTGGAAACGCTGAAACTCAATAATGCGACCAACTGGGCGCAGAAAAAATGGGATTTCTTTACTGCTAAAACGGCTGCTTCTTCTATTAAAACCAAAGATATAAGTAATTTTATTGTGAATTTCTCAGTGGGCTTGCAACAGTTAAACACAGTATTTTTGGTGTTGTACGGCACTTACTTGATTCACAGCGATACACCTGCCGAAAAAATTACGATGGGTGCGTTGATTGCTGCTGTGATTTTATCCGGCCGCGCTTTATCGCCTTTGGCACAAATTGCCGGTTTGGCAACGCGTTTTCAGCAAGCCAAGTGGGCACTGCATGGGGTTAATGCCATTATTGACCGCCCGATTGAACGTGATGACGACAAACATTATGTTTGCCCCGATGAGCTGAAAGGTCAGATAAACTTTAATCACGTTACTTTCTCATACCAAGAAGATGCTAAACCCGCTTTGCAAAAACTGAGTGTGGAAATTCAGCCGGGCGAAAAAGTGGGTATTTTGGGTAAAATCGGCAGCGGCAAAAGTACTTTCCTTAAATTGGCAGCGGGTCTTTATGAGCCTGCCAAAGGCAATGTGTGTATTGACGGCATTGATACACGCCAAATTGACCCGAATTTTCTGCGCAATCAGGTTGCTTTGTTTAACCAGTCGCCGCGCTTGTTTTTGGGTACATTGCGCGAAAATTTGGAAATGGGTTGCAGCGACGGTTTTTACTCTGATCAAGATTTGCTGGAATCCTTAAATCGTTTCGGTTTGGGGCAGATTATCAATTCACACCCGCGCGGTTTGGATATGGTTTTGGGTGAAGATGGTTTGGGTTTATCCGGCGGGCAAAAACAGATTGTTGCCTTAGCCCGATTGACCTTGCGCCGTCCGAGAGTGGTGCTGCTGGATGAACCAACGAGCGGTTTGGATCAAGTTACCGAGATGCGGGTATTGAGTGCATTGGAGCAATGGTGCAGCAATAAAACCATGGTGGTGGTTACACACCGCACGCAAGTGTTGAATATTGTTGATCGCATTATTGTCATTGAAAATGGTGTCATCAGTATGGACGGCACAAAAGAAGAAGTTTTAACAACGCTGGTCAATGGCGGTAAAGCACAGCAACAAGCACAGGCGCAACAACAAGCACAGGTACAAGCAAGCGCGTCCTACCCTCTGGAAAAATTAAGTTAATGCGATTGATAATGACATGAAACAAATAAATTTACCCCGAACAGTAAAGCAAAGTGCCCCGCCGGAGCATGTTCGCCAAGAAGATTTAAAGTTGGTCAATGATCTTCATGCCGCTTTGCAAAAAGAGAAACATACCGGTCTTTTTGCCATGATTGCTTTTGTGCTGGTATTCTTGATCGTTTTCGTTATCTGGGCGTATTTCAGCACGATTGAAGAAGTTACCCGAGGGCAGGGCAGCGTGATTCCGACCAGCCGCGAGCAAATCGTGCAAAGTTTAGACCCCGGCATCATCTCTGAAATGAATGTTAAAGAAGGTGAGATTGTTGAAAAAGGACAAATCCTTTTGCGGTTAGATGACACGCGCAGTTCTGCCATTCTGCGTGAAAGTGCGGCCAAGGTGGATAATCTGGAAGCGATGATTGCTCGCTTACAATCCGAAGCCTATGGTACGCCGCTTACTTTTTTACCCAATACCGATCCTGTATTGATTCAGCGTGAACACGCCGCTTACGTGGCGCGGAAGCGTGCCATGCAAGACTCCGTTTCCGGCTTGCGCACCAACAAAGCCACATTAGACAAAGAAATCGCCATTACTCGCCCTATGGTTAAAGAAGGCGTTATGTCTGAGATTGAGTTGCTGCGCATGGAGCGTGAATCGGCAGAATTGGCGACCCGTATTCAAGATATTCAAAACAATTATTCTGTTGATGCCAATAATGAATTGGTGAAAGCGCAAGCTGAATTAGCGCAAGCCAAAGAAAACATGGCGATGCGCTCTGATCCTGTGGATCGTTCTTTAATCCGTGCGCCCATGCGCGGGATTGTAAAAAATATCCGCATTAACACCATTGGCGGTGTGGTTTCTGCCGGGCAGGATATTTTGGAGATTGTGCCTTTAGACGATAAATTATTGGTGCAAGCCTATATTCGCCCGCAAGATGTGGCATTTGTGCGCCCGGGTTTGCCGGCAATGGTGAAAATCACTGCCTATGACTACGCTATTTACGGTGGACTGGAGGGTGTGGTTACACTCATCAGCCCGGATACTTTGCAGGATCAACGCCGCCCGAGTGATTTGAAACTCAATCCCGATGAAGCGTATTACCGTATTTTGGTGCAAACCAATACCAATGCCATTACGGATAAAAACGGCAAAGTCATGCCGATTATTCCGGGTATGATAGCTTCAGTGGACATCAAAACCGGTGAAAAAACCGTGTTCCAATACCTGATTAAACCCATTACCCGTTTGAAACAGGCATTGCGTGAACGATAACAGCACAGAAAACCATTAGAAAGCAGAAGTAAAAAAGCCGCCGAGTTGCTTTGTTTCGGCGGCTTTTTCTTATTTTTCACAAAAAAAGCTGCGCTGTCTGTAATACTGTATTGTCCTCCTTGCTCTGAAAAATACCCATTGCAGTCATTACAATAAGCAAAAACGCAATGCGATGATGTGCTTTTGCAGCTGCGGCGGCACAATTAAAAGGCTGCCTGAAACTTTTCAGGTAGCCTTTTTCTGTGTTTTTTAAAATCAAACGCAATAATCGCTTTTTGATTATTTGAATATCAGTATTTCAGTACCACTGCACCCCATGCAAAACCGCCGCCGATGCCTTCCAGCAACAACGTATTGCCGCGCTGAATGCGTCCGTCGCGAATACCTGCGTCCAATGCCAAAGGAATGGAAGCGGCAGATGTATTGCCTTGTTCTTGTACGGTAAGAATCACTTTTTCCATGGGCAAGCCCAAATGTTTGGCAGTGGATTCGATAATACGGTAATTGGCCTGATGCGGTATAACCCAATCAACATCAGCGGCTGTTAAGCCCGCTTCCAACAACACGTCCGCTCCGATTTTTGCTAAGGCTTTCACCGCAAATTTATAGACGGCTTGTCCGTCCATATATAGATACGGTGATGCGTCCACTGCACCGCTTGCTACTTTACCCGGCGTTTTCAGGATATGGCTATATGCGCCGTCGGCTTTGAGCTTGGCGTGGATAATACCGACTTCGTCAGATGCACCCAAGACGACCGCACCTGCGCCATCACCGAATAAAACACAAGTGCGCCTGTCGTTCCAGTCCAATAAGCGGCTGAACGTTTCCGCACCAATCACCAACACTTTTTTTGCCATACCGCTTTTGATGTAGGCATTGGCGGTTACCACGGCATACATAAAACCGGCGCACACGGCTTGCACATCGAAAGCCGCACAGCCGCCGATACCCAATTTATTTTGAACGATGCAGGCTGTGGCGGGAAAGGTCATGTCGGGGGTTGATGTGGCAACAATAATCAAATCAATGTCTTCAGCACTGATTTTGGCATCATCTAAAGCAATACGGGCAGCCTGAACCGCTAAATCGCTGGTTTGTTCACCTGAAGCGGCAATATGCCGTGCTTTGATACCAGTGCGTTCGGTAATCCATTCATCGGAGGTATCAACGATTTTGCTTAAATCATCATTGGTTAAGCGGTTTGCGGGCAGATAACTGCCTGTTCCCAGAATCCGTGTGTGGTGCATGATTGAAACCATTTGTGAAAAATAGGGTTATTGTAAGAGTAATCAGGCTGACTTCCAAATTTAAATCCCGCTACTTTGAGGTGTTTGCAGCATTGTCTTCATGCGGCTTGCCCGTCATAATGTGTTTATTATCTGCTGTTTTTGTATGCGCAACCAAATTGAGTGCGTTTTATGACCTGTTTAAACCAATCCATGTTCAAATCTCAAAACCGTTTCACTTTTTTACGTACCTTGCCGATGATTTTTGGCAGTGCTGTTTTGTATTTGCTGCCCTTGTTTTTTTTGGTGCTGATGATTGCCATGCCGCTGTTTTCGCTGGCTCAATACGGCGGCATGGCACAATGGCAGCTGATGTGGCAAGACAGCTATATGCACAATCGAATTGCTTGGACAGCGTTTCAAGCGGCGATTACTGCCGCATTGGTGTGTTTACTGGGTGTTCCCATTGCGTATGTGCTGTCGCGTTTTGAATTTTTGGGGCGTGCATGGCTGCTGCGTTTGCAGATGCTGCCCTTTGTGATGCCTACTTTGGTTGCGGGTATCGGCGTGCTGGGTTTATTCGGTAACCGCGGCTTGCTGTGGTCTGGGTGGCAGGATACGCCGTATTTATTAATCTATGGTAACGTGTTTTTTAACTTGCCGGTATTGGTGCGCGCCGCTTTTCAGGGTTTTTGCCAAGTTCCTGCTGCGCGTATTCAGGCAGCCCAAACTTTGGGCGCGAGCGCGTGGGCGGTTTTTTGGCGTATTCAATTTCCAACACTGTTGCCTTGGCTGGCAGGCGGTGCGTGTTTGGTATTTTTGTATTGTTTCTCGGGTTTTGGTTTGGCATTGTTGCTGGGTGGTCAAAAATATGCCACCGTTGAAGTGGAAATTTATCAGCTGATTGCTTACGAATTGGACATGACAACTGCTGCGCTATTGGTATGGCTGGTGTTGGGAATCACCTTTGTTTCGGGTGTGTTGTATGCCGTATTAAGCCGATACGCTGTTTCAGCGGCATCCGCAGAAATGCTGCCTCGTCAAAACATACGTACTTTAACTGAATACGCTGCCGTGGCGGTAGCTTTATTGCTGCTGCTGTGTTGCTGTCTATTGCCGCTGCTTGCCATAGTGGTTCACGCAGCGGCTGCCGGTGATTCTTGGCGAGTTTTGTCAGACAGCACGACATGGCTGGCACTTTTCAATACATTTCGTTTCACGACATCTGCCATGCTGCTGGCCATTTTGCTTGGCATCTGCCATGCTGCTTTGGCACATCGTTGGACAGGCTTGCGCAGTCTCACTTTTCTGCCGTTTATGGTGTCGCCCGTGTGTGTGTCTTTTGGCTTGCTGGTTTTGTATCCGCAATGGGCAGCGTCGTTCAGTATGCTGATTTGTACCTACGCGCTTTTGGCATATCCATTTATTACCAAAGACATGCTGGCCGCTTGGGACGCATTGCCGCCGCGTTTTATTCAGGCAGCCCGAACCTTGGGTGCAAGCCCTTGGCAAACATGGTGTTGGATTACTTTCCCGTTGCTGCGTCCGGCATTGCGGCGTGGATTGGCATTGGCGGCGGCAACTTGCGTCGGCGAATTTGCCGCTACTTTATTTTTGTCGCGCCCCGAATGGCAAACACTCACCACGTTGATTTACCAATATTTAAGCACCGCCGGACAAGACAATTATGATCGTGCAATGGTATTAACCGCTTTGCTTGCCCTGTTTACCTTATTCGCTTTTGTCTTGTTTGAAACTGCTAAACCCGTTCCGAAAGAAACCAGCCATGCTCACTTGGCGTAAAATTCACAAACGCTTTGGCGAGAACACCGTTGCCAATGGCATTGATTTGCAGGTTGAACAAGGTGAACTGGTTGCGTTGTTGGGACACAGCGGTAGCGGTAAATCCACGTTATTGAAAATCGCCGCCGGCTTAATCGCGCCCGATTCAGGCAGCGTATTCTTCAACGGTGAAAACTACACTTTCAGGCAGCCTGAACACCGCCGTTTTGCCTTGATGTTCCAAGACTATGCGCTGTTTCCTCATTTAAATGCTTGGCAAAATGTGGCGTTTGGTTTGCGTATGCGCGGTGTTTCACGCCGTCAAGCCAAAATTGAAAGTTTTGCCATGCTGGAAAAAGTGGGCTTGCCGCATCATGCCGAGCAGCGAATTGATTCCCTTTCGGGCGGGGAGCAGCAGCGTGTTGCCTTGGCTCGTGCCTTGATCATTCGTCCGCAAGCCTTATTGTTGGACGAAGCCTTCAGTGCGCTGGACCATGATTTACGCATACAATTACAGCAGCTCACGCTTGCGTTGCTGCGTGAACAAAATTGCCCTGCAGTGTGGGTAACGCACAGCCCCGAAGAAGCACTTTTTCTTGCCGATCAAGCGTATTTACTGCATCAAGGTCAGTGGGTGCAGCATGGTAGTGCCGCCGAACTTTTGGCACACCCCAAAAGCGCGTGGACAGCACGGCTGCTCGGTTGTGATAATGTCAGTAGCACACACTACATTCCGCAGCACGCCATTTACCTGAATCACCCGCAAGGAATGCTCAGTTTGTTGTGCAGCCGTCAAATTCTGCCAAACGCCAACCGATTGCATTGGCAGCACCCGCAACACGGCGATATTATTCAGTGGCAATACAGCGATTACAGCGAAACCCTCAGTATCGGTACACACTATCCGCTTTGGACAGACCGCAATCAATGGATTTTTTTCAGCGACAATACCCCATGACTTCCGTTACCCAACAACAAATCATCGACTTAACCACCCAACTAAACCGCTACGCCCGCGAGTATTACACCCAAGATGCCCCCAGTGTGCCTGATGCGGAATATGACCGTCTGTTTCGGCAGCTTCAGGCTTGGGAAGCGCAATATCCGCAATGGGTACAGCCAGACAGCCCCACCCAGCGCGTGGGCGGTGAGGTGTTAAGCGGCTTTGGCAGCGTTACCCACCAAGTACCGATGTTGTCTTTAAACAATGCTTTTTCGCCGAAAAGCGAACAAGGCGCGTTTAACCACGCGGAGATGTATGCCTTTGATGAACGCATACACCAAGCCTTGCGGCAAACGCCGCTTTATACTGCCGAACCCAAATTCGACGGTTTGGCAATCAGCCTGCGCTATGAACAGGGTGTGCTGATTCAGGCTGCCACTCGAGGTGATGGTGCTACGGGTGAAGACGTTACCCAAAATGCCCGCACCATACGCGCGATTCCTTTGCGTTTGCATGGTGATTCTGTGCCGGATTTATTGGAAGTTCGCGGTGAAGTGCTGATGCTTAAAAGCGATTTTGCAGACCTGAATCGCCGTCAATTGGCAGCCGAACAAAAACCGTTTGTCAATCCGCGCAATGCCGCCGCGGGCAGCCTGCGTCAGTTAGATGCCAAAATCACTGCCAAGCGGCGGCTGTATTTTTTCGCCTATGCCATTGCTCTGCTGGACGACACATTCACCCCTGCGAGCCACGATGACGAATTGGCGTTGCTGGCGTGTTGGGGTTTTGCCATACCGCCCGAAAATACCCTGTGCCGCCGTGCGGATATGGCACAGGTATTGACGTTTTATGAACACATGCACAGTATCCGTGCGTCATTGCCGTTTGAAATTGACGGCGTAGTGGTGAAAGTAAATGATTTGACGCAGCAGCGGCAACTGGGTTTTGTATCACGTGCACCGCGCTTTGCCATTGCCCATAAGTTCCCTGCGGAAGAAGCCTTAACACAAGTGGAAGCGATTGATGTGCAAGTCGGGCGCACAGGTGCAATCACACCGGTGGCACGGCTTAAGCCCGTGTTTGTCGGCGGTGTAACCGTTACCAATGCTACCTTGCACAACGAAGGCGAAGCGCGGCGAAAAGACGTGCGCGTGGGCGACACCGTTGTTGTGCGCCGTGCGGGGGACGTGATTCCCGAGGTGGTGAGCGTGGTGTTGGCAAAACGCCCGATGATCGCGGCAGCACAAAGCGGCATGTTAAATTTATTTGATGATGCTGTTGCACAACAGTCGCAATATCAGCCATTTGAATTGCCCGCTCATTGTCCGGTGTGCGGACATGAAATTGAGTGTGAAGAAGGCGAAGCGGTGGCGCGTTGCAGCGGCGGTATGTTGTGTCAAGCGCAGCGTGCCCAAGCCTTAATTCATTTTTCCTCACGCAAGGCGATGGACATTGACGGCTTGGGACAGCGGCAAATTGAGTTATTGGTGAGCCAAAACCGTGTGCGACATTTTGCCGATGTTTATCGGCTTACCTTGGCAGATTTGCAGGCAATGAAGTATGAAGCCGATACCGCTGATAACGACAATAATCGGCTGCCTGAAAACATTGCCGATGTGTCAGATAAAAACGAAATATCCGCACCAAGTAAAAATAATGTGTTAATCACAAGCGGCAACAATATTGATACAGCACAACCCACAAAGTGGGCAGAAAATATTTTAAACGGCATTGCCGTTGCCCGCATTCGCCCTTTACACCGATTTTTATACGCTTTGGGCATTCGTCATGTCGGTGAGCGCACCGCCAAACAATTGGCACAAGCATTTGGTGATTTAGCCACTGTCTCAGCCGCCACCGAGCCGGTATTGGCATGTTTGCCTGATATTGGTGGTGTGGTTGCGCATTCGGTTGCCCATTTTTTCAGGCAGCCTGAACAAGCGGCACAAGTTGAAGAATTGTTGGCGGCAGGCGTTGTTCCTGAAACCGAGAGTAAGCGATTCAATTTGAGCGGTTTCATTCAGCCTGCACGTTGGTTATCGCGACTGCCCAATATCAAGCTATCCGAAATCCGTGCCCAAGCCTTGTGGGATTTGGTCGGCGGTAAGGGTGAAGCCTTGCTCACCGATACCGCATTGCCACAAGAATGGCAGCAATGGCGAAACCAAGCCGTGAATCAAACTATTTTGCGTGAAACTTTGGTATTTTTAAGTCAAATTGAACCTTTGTTACAAACTCAGCCCGCACCCGCAGCCGAACAAAATAATACGCTTGTCGGCAAAACCTTTGTACTTACCGGTAGTTTGCCCAACTGGTCGCGTGATGAAGCACAGCAACACATCGAAGCCGTTGGCGGCAAAGTAAGCGGCAGCGTGTCCAAAAAAACCGACTATGTGGTGGCGGGTGTTGCCGCTGGCAGTAAACTTGCCAAAGCCGAGCATTTGGGCGTGGCGGTTATTGATGAGGAAGAATTGCGGCAATTATTGAAAGTAATGTAACACATTGTTATTTATTGTTTTTTAAATAATTTTTTGTGTATTGGTAATTTTCTATTTCAAAGAGCGAAACTATGCAAGCAAATCAAACCTGTATTTATTGTGGCAAAAAATAATTCGGAGTAAAAATCCGCATCCAGATCGTTATAATGCGGATCATAAACAATCTGTTAAAGATGATGGAAAAGAGGCTGAAGACAGTATTCATACAACTTGCCGGATATACAATTTGGATAAGGGTAGATTGAGTGATGATGCTTATCGCGTCAAGAGGGGATTATGGATGAAGCAAGTAAAAATATTATTTGAACTTGGCAGTGACGCATGGGGCGGTTACTCAACGGAAACTTTATGGGCAAACAAGGTAAAAGATGGATTTGTCATAGACAACTACCCATTTTTTGTAAGAAAAATTTGCTATGGTGACCTAGTTGAAGCAGAAAACATTGCTGATGCATTATTTGTATATAAAAAAACATTGAAGAAGTCAAAGCATTCATTATACAGAATTGCATATGATAAGAGTGGAAATAGCCAGACGGAAGTGTTGCTTGCTCAGATGAAAGAATTGGGGGCGTCATATGAGAAAGGTGTATTTGATACCATTGTTATGGTGGCATTAGATATTCCTGAATTTGTGGATATAGATTTGATTTGGAATATTCTTGAGGAAGGATGCGAAAATAATTATTGGAATGTCGAAGAAGGTGATGATCGACATGTGTGATCACTAGGTTACTTCAATTTCAAAGTCTTATGGCCGGCTCGTTGAAGCAAAACGAAATTGGTAGTGTTCAAAAATCTGTGTCAATCCCGAGGGCGTTCAAAATTCTGTGTCAGTGTTAAATCCTACAGTTTGATTATATCATCGAGTCTTCCCTCGAAATAAATGGAAAGTTGGCTGACCGCCTGCCCCCAATTCTGTATGGGCATCGTCCATTTTTCTGATGCCTTATTGATGCCGACATACAAAAGCTTCAGCAGACTGTCCTCATTGGGAAACGCACCTTTGGTTTTGGTCAGCTTGCGGAATTGACGGTGTACCGCTTCCACCGCATTGGTGGTGTAAATCGGTTTGCGTATCGCTTCAGGATAACGGAAATACGCCGACAAAAGCGGCCATTTGTTGCGCCAAGAAGCAAT
>NZ_JQKE01000064.1 GCF_000745895.1 Stenoxybacter acetivorans DSM 19021
GGCATTAAAGTACAGCGATTACTGGCGGCTACCTCTGATAATTACCGTGAGCAACTACTGAAACTGTGTTAAATCTTTCATGCGATTGCCCTGGTGATTACAATGGGCAGGTCTAAACAACAGCCGCTTTGTGTGAGCCGATAACAATGGAAACCAATAATAGAGACAAACAAATCAGCCGTTTGGTACTGCGCGGCTTTAAATCCATTGCCGAATGCGATATTGAATTGCGCCCTTTAAATATCTTGATTGGTACGAATGGTGCGGGCAAATCGAATTTTATTGGTTTTTTTAAATTACTCAACCGCTTATTGAAACGAGAATTGCAGTTGGCAGTGGCAGAAATGGGCGGGGCAGATGCGTTGTTACATTTTGGTAGGAAAAAAACGGAAATATTATCAGGGAAAATTGATTTTTATGGGGAGCGTTATTTTATTGACGACTATCAATATGAATTTTCTTTAAAACCAACACAAAAAAATGATTTAAGGTTGAAAGAAGTAATACCACTTAATAATGGTTTACAACTAGGAAATGGGGGCTATGAAACAAAGTTGTTGTGTGAAAATGGTCTGAATTTTGACAACTGGACAGAAGACGATTATGCATATTATGCAAATCCTTCTGACTATGAAGAATATATATTACATACCTATTTTGTTAAAGAGAGATTAAATTTCTTTTTATACGATATGCGCACAATCATGCAAAGCTGGCGTATCTACCATTTTCACGACACCAGCCCTGATGCCCGCGTCAAACAACGCAACAACATCAACGACAATGAATACCTGCGCGAAGATGCCCGCAATTTAGCTGCATTTTTGTATCGCATCAAGCAAACCCACCCGCAGCATTACCGCCAAATTGTCAAAACCATTCAATTGGTTGCCCCGTTTTTTGGTGATTTTCATTTGCGCCCGAGCGTGGGCAATGCTGGATATATTCAATTGGAATGGACAGAGGCGGGCGATGATGAACCGTGGACTGCCAGCCGACTATCCGACGGCACTTTACGTTTTATCTGTTTGGCAACGGCATTATTGCAACCGCCCGAACTCGCTCCCGCCACCATGTTGATTGACGAACCCGAATTGGGCTTGCACCCATTTGCCATTTCGGTATTGGCAGAATTAATTCATTCGGCTTCACTCAGCCAACAGCTGATTATTGCTACCCAATCGGTGGAATTGGTGAATGAGTTTGATGCTGAAGATTTGATTGTGGTGGATCGTGAAAATCAGGCTTCGGTATTGCGCCGTTTGGACAGTGAAGCCTTAAAAGATTGGTTGGCAGACTATGGCTTGGGCGAATTGTGGTTGAAAAATGTATTGGGCGGAAGGCAGTCGTCATGACCCAAGTGTGTATTTTGGTGGAGGGGTAAACCGAAGAAGTGTTTATCAATAAGTTGTTGAAGCCTGTTTATCAACCCAGAGGTTTGTATTTAAAACCATTGTTGGTCGAAACCAGCAAAGGACATCGCGGCGGGGTGGTGAATTACCAAAAAATTAAAACCCAAATCATTTATGCCTGTAATAACGCTAAAAATGATTACGTGTCCACTCTGTTTGATTTATACAGGCTGCCTGAAAATTTTCCGGGCAAGTCTGCTGCCGAATATGCCCGTTTGCGCGGCGGACATGAGAAAGCAGTATATCTGGAACGATGTTTGTCTGAAGACATTGGCTCGCGCAAATTGATTGCCAATTTAATGGTGCATGAATTTGAAGCCTTATTGTTTGTGCAACCCGAATGCTTTCGCGATGAACATTTGGTTACGCCTAAAGTCATCAAACAACTGCTTGCCGAAAAAGCCAATAACGCCCCCGAAGAGATTAATGATGGCGCGGAAACCGCACCCTCAAAACGAATTATCAAAGCCTTCCCGCCTTATAAACGTGGAAAACTTGGATACAGCAGTTTAATTGCCCCAAAAATTGGCTTAGAAGCCATGCGTCAAACCTGTCCGCATTTTAACGGCAGGTTGGCGCGATTTGATGAATTGGCAAATCTTGCAAGATATAGCTAAACTATTAAATTTTTCAAAATGACTAGCCAGAAAAATTATGGCTAATTATCTGAAATCTGCTGAATAGGCTATGTTTTTTTTGAAAAAAATAATAGTATAGCTATAAATTGAGCTTTATGGTTTGTTGTGGAATGCAGAGACGAATAATTATCCGTCTCGTCCTTAACAGAACCGATTATTTAAAGAGAAGATGCGCAATCGTGCGTTTCTGCGGGCAATGCCCTTTACAAACACCATGCATCAATCAAAGGAAACCACCATGCAAATCACCGCCCTAAACTACTACCCCGTTAAATCCATGCGCGGAATTGGTGCGTGGGAATTAACTGTTACCCCGCGCGGATTTGAGCAGGATCGTATTTGGCTGTTGGCTGATGAAACGGGCAAGTTTATCACCGCGCGCACAGTACCGAAGCTGGTGTTGTGGGACGCGCTGCCGACGGCAACGGGTTTGTGCCTGAAAAGCCCGCAAGGCGAGGAGTGGCAAGTGAATGCGGCGGATTACACCTTGCCGCATGAAGTAACGGTGTGGAAAGACCATTTCACGGCTTATCGCGGCGCGGCAGAAACGGATCACTGGTTAAGCGAGCAGCTGGGCATGGCTTGCCGCTTGGTGTATTTGGGTGCGCATTCGGCACGGCGGCTGGCGCATGATAATCATGAATTGAGTTTTGCCGACGGCGCACCGTATTTACTCACCAACACCGCTTCTTTGGATAAGCTAAATCAACAATTGGATAAAGCCGTGGATATGCGCCGCTTTCGTGCCAATATTGTGGTAAACGGTGATGTGGCTTATGCAGAAGATAATTGGCGGCGTATTCGTATTGGCGAATGCGAATTTGAAAATTTTAAACCGTGCAGCCGTTGCGTATTGACCACCGTTGATCCCGATACCGGTATTAAAGATGAACAGCAGCAACCGCTGGCAACATTGGCAAAAACGCGGAAATCCGAACATGGGGTGTGTTTCGGCGTGAATTTAGCGTTGATTCGCGGCGGCACGGTGCGGGTGGGTGATGCGGTGGAAGTGATTGCCGTGATGTAATGTTTTGGGCGATGAAATCAATTCTTTAAAAACATCAAAGCATCGCTGTTTTTTGTATCTGAACCAATTTGAAAAAACAGCTTACGGTGAGGGCTGAAAACAAAGCAATAATTGCATCAGATCTTTTTTTATCAGCGCGGTTTTACAGCAGCATCAACAAGCGGCAGCGTGTTATTGTGCCGCTTCTTTGCTGTGTGTTTTTTGATTTGGCTGATAGCCGTCAACCACCATGCTGAGTTTGCCGGTGGTTGGGTGAATCACCAAGCCGTGTACCGGAATATTGTCGGGCATCAGCGGGTGTTTGCGTATCATTTCCACTGAATGGCGCACACTGTCTTCAACCCGTTCAAATCCGGTCAGCCAGCTGTTCAAGTCAATACCGGCGTTGCGCAGGGTTTCGATGCGCTCATCGCTGATGCCCGCTTGGCGCATTTTGTTCAGCATCTCTTCGGCACTCAAACCGCGCATACCGCAATCATGATGTGAAATAACCATGATTTCGTTTACTTGCAATTCAAACACCGCCACCAGCAACGAGCGCATGACTGAACCCCAAGGGTGGGTAACCATTGCACCGGCGTTTTTAATCAGCTTGGCATCGCCGTTTTTTAAGCCCAAAGCACGCGGCAATAAGTCCAAAATCCGCGCATCCATGCACGATAAAATGGCTAAATGGCGGCTGGGGTATTTATCGGTAAAAAATTGAATGTATTCTTTGGATTTTACAAACTCTTGATTGTATTCCAGTATTTCGCTAATCACAGACATATATGTTTCTTTCGCACTGTAATATTGACTGCTATTCTAAAGCATTTCAGGCAGCCGTAAGGGCTGCCTGAAAGATTAGAAGATTGTGTACAAAGTGATTATGCGCCCATTAAGGCAAATTTCAATGCCCACAGTGCGGCAATAATCCAAATCATATACGGCACTTCGCGGGCTTTACCGCAAGCCAATTTAATCACGGCGTAGCTGATGAAGCCCATGGCGATGCCGTTGGCAATGGAATAGCTAAACGGCATAAACACGGCAGTGAGGAACGCGGGCGCGGCTTCGGTGATGTCATGCCAATCGATTTCCGCCAAGCCGCGTATCATCAATACGCCCACATAGAGCAAGGCGGGCGCGGTGGCGTAAGAGGGAACGCTCTCTGCCAGCGGCGAAAACCACAAACCCAAGATAAACAGCAAGGCGACTACCACAGCCGTTAAACCGGTTCTGCCGCCAGCCGCTACGCCCGAAGCGGATTCGATGTACGCCGTGGTTGATGAAGTACCCAATGTTGCACCCACCACAATCGCGGTGGAATCGGCGAACAAGGCTTTTTTCAAGCGCGGCAATTTGCCGTCCACCATTAAGCCGGCGCGATGGGTTACGCCCACCAAGGTGCCGGTGCTGTCGAATAAATCAACAAAGAAAAACACAAAAATCACGCCCACCATGCCGGCGGTGAATAAATCTTTAAAATCCAGTGCCATAAACGTGGGTGCGAGTGAGGGAATCGAGCCGATAACGCCGTGAAATTGGTTCATGCCCAATACGGAGGCGAGGAAAGTAACCGCCAGAATACTGATGATAATCGCGCCGCGCACTCGGTAATAATCCAAAACCACAATCAGAAAAAAGCCCAAAAATGCCATTAAGGCTTGCGGGGTGCGCACATCACCCAAACCGACATAAGTGGCGGGGTTGGCAACGACAATACCGGCGGTTTTCAGCGCGATTAACGCCAAAAATAAGCCGATGCCCGCAGAAATCGACATTTTCAAAGACATGGGCAAGGCGTTGATAATCGCTTCACGAATTTTCATAAAGCTCAATGCCACAAACAATATCCCCGACACAAACACCGCACCAAGCGCAATTTCCCACGGCACACCCATGCCTTTAACCACGGCATAAGTAAAATAGGCGTTTAAGCCCATGCCCGGCGCCAGTGCAATCGGATAATTGGCAATCAAACCCATCATCAAACAGCCGATGGCCGCGGCAATACAGGTAGCCACAAACACCGCGCCGTATTCCATGCCCGCTTCCGACAAAATCGTGGGATTGACTACGATAATATAACTCATGGTGAGAAAGGTGGTTAAACCCGCCAATACTTCCGTGCGCACGCTGCTGCCGTTTTCACGGATTTTGAAGAAATTATCTAGAAAAGCGTTCATGTGTTGTTCCCTTATGGTTGACAATTTTGTTTAAAAATTATATTTCAATTTGATGCACCCAAAATGGTTTTCAGGCAGCCTGAAATGGTTTTGCTGCGGTGTTTTGCCTTATCCGCGTAAACGGCGTATGCCCACAGCATCGCGCACTTCGTCTAATAAAACACGGGCGCGAGCACGGGCTTTTTGTGCACCGGCTTGTAAAATCGCTTCGATTTCGGCAGGGTGGCTCATCAACGCCCAATAGCGGTCGCGTTTGTCTGCCAGCTCTGCATTGATTTTGGCAGCGAGCATTTTTTTGGCATCACCCCATGCCAAACCTTCAGCCAGCTTTTGGGTGAATTCAACGGCTTCGTTTTCATTGGCAAAGGCTTTGTAAATTTCAAACAGCGGACTTTCGTCAGGCAGTTTGGGTTCGCCGGGTTCTTTGAGATTGGTGATGATTTTATTAACTGATTTTTGTAATTTTTTTTCATCATCAAATAAGGCGATGGTGTTGCCATAGCTTTTGCTCATCTTGCGCCCGTCCAAACCCACCAAGGTTTCGACTTTGTCATCAATTTGTGCTTCGGGCAGAGTAAACAAATTTTTAAAGCGGTGATTAAAGCGTCCGGCAATATCGCGCGCCATTTCCAAATGCTGAATCTGATCGCGCCCAACGGGTACATAATGGGCGTTAAACATCAAAATATCGGCAGCCATCAGTATGGGATAGCTGTATAAGCCCATTTCTACGGCGTGGTCTTCGTCTGCCAAGCCATTGTCAATGTTCTCCTGCACCGCGGCTTTATAGGCATGGGCGCGGTTCATTAAACCTTTGGCTGTGATGCAGGTCAAAATCCAATTGAGCTCCTGAATTTCGGGAATATCGGATTGACGGTAAAACGTGGTGCGCTCGGGGTCTAAGCCGCAAGCAAGCCATGTTGCTGCCACGGCTTGGGTGGATTCATGAATGCGGTTAGGGTCGTGGCATTTAATCAAGCCGTGGTAATCCGCCAAAAAGAAAAACGATTCCATTTCGGGATTGGCGGCAGCGGCAATCGCAGGGCGAATCGCGCCGACGTAATTGCCTAAGTGGGGAATGCCGGTGGTGGTTACACCGGTTAAAACACGTTTTCCGGTCATAAAAGTTTCCGTGAAAAAAGCGGTACAGTTCCGCTTAAAAAATAGTTTCAGGCAGCCTGAGGTGTTTATTGGGGCGGATAATATCTGCCCCTTAAATTGCTGTGATTTCGTTCTGATAATTTTACGTTTATTTGGGCAATAACGGTAAAACGGTATGCTACTCAAGTAAGTTATTTAGATGAAATAAGCTATTTTTTGCGAACGGAGGAATTCAATAAATCATGTAATTGTGTATAGCGGTCCCATTGATATTTTCCTTCTGAATTAAATATGGTTTTGTGATAAATTCTTTGTAAAGATGCTTGTTCGTTCAAACGGTTTTGCAACTGACTATTCTGTACAATCAATTGATGCTCCGAGTATAAAAACCATTTTTGTAATTGTGCTGCGTATGCCGGATTATCGCGCTGACTGTTGTCTTGCAATAAGTGAAATTTATCCAAGAAATCGGTGGTGGCAATGCGGTTGATGATGTCCAAAATTGCTTGCATGGTATTGTTTGAGCCGGATAAAAAATCCCATAATTCGCCCGCCAGCAGTACTTCAGCTGGATCACAAAATTTATGGGCGTTTACAATTGAGTTTAAGAAGCGGGTTTTGTCGTGTGCAACAACACTTTCATTTTTGGGATTAACCGTGGGGTCAAACGGAAAACCAAAGAAAAAATGGATTTTTTTATTGGGAAAGGCGTGAAATAAGGCGGCTTTGCCTTCTAAAATTTTCTGTTTCTCACCTTTAATACCGCCGGAATTGGGCTTTACTGTTTTTAATTCAATCGCTACTACTGAGTCATGGTCTTGGTAAAAAACATCGGCAGAAAAATCATCGGCATCAATTTTGGCAGTTTCATCAAAGCGTAAGATTTGTTGGTTTTCTTGGGATAAATTCGGTTGTTGTTTACCGTTGCTTAGGTCGGTGATGATGCGGGTAATGCTGTCTTTTTGTTGTTGTGAAAGCTGTAAATTACCTAATTTTTTGGAAGTGTATTCGCGTTTTTCGCCATTACTGATGATGTGGGCAACGTTTTCAAAAAAAGACTGCCCTAAAGTGGTGTTTAAGCCATGCTGCCAGCTGGCAAGACTAATGAATATGGGAATATTAGCAACACTGTGTTCCAATTTGTCGGCAAATGCCTGCAAAAATGCTTCATGAAATGGTGCATTACGATTGTGTTCGGCATCTTCAGGAAAAGTATCAAATCTAGATTTTAAGGTTTTGATGACTTCCAGCGCGATTTTTTCTTGTTGTTGTGGATTTAACATCCTATTTTCCCTGCTATCGTTCACGTAAATAAAAGATCGTTTCCGAATAAGCATTTTTGTCTTTTTCGGTGCGGTTTAATACAGGGCGGTGGAATTGTTCCGCGATTGTCATGCCTGCTTGTTCGGCAATGCTGGGGTATAGCCCATATTTATCGTTTGCCACCAAAAATACGTGGTAATCATCTGCCAAAAAGCGTTTGCAATTATTCAACACTGCCGCAATGCCTGTCACATAACTGGCTTGTGCTTCTTTGCCTTGTCCTTTAAACAAGGGACCAATTTCCAAATCATCGCGGCGTGGGAAGCCGAATAAGTCGTAAGCGTAGGCATGTTGCTCGTGGTAGTCAATCAAGCCAACATAGGGAGGAGAAGAAAAAATGCCTTGGATTTTTTGTTGTTGTAGTAAAGCGGCAAAATCAGGCTGTATTGCTTGCATGGCAGCCGCAATATCTATTTGGCGGCTGTCGCCAGTCAAACAGTATTGGCTGGTGTTGGTGCGTAAATGTGCAAATTGCTGCAAGCGTTTGATGCTGTCTTTACGGTAGCTGTTCCACCATTTTAAAATTGAAAACAAGGGTTTGCAGATTTTACCGTGTTTTTTGCAATAGTAAGTAGTGGTAACGGGTTCTAACAAAGTGGCTAAATCGGCATGGGTGGTGGCGCGGCAGCTGCGTATGGTGCGGCTTAAAATCAGGCTGATGATGTTGCGGGTGCTGGGTTTGCGAATGCTTTGAATTTCGGCAAACACCAGTTCAATTTCTTGACGAATATGTGCGGTATACCATTTATCTAAAAAGCCATTATCCGTAGTTTGGCGCAATTGAATCTGAAATTGAGCGACTAAGTTTTGGTAAATTGGTAAAAATCGCGCTTCTTGCTCGGCGGCATAGCTTTTTTCAGCAATTTCTTTGCGGCGGATGCGGTATTTGTAATCGGGCACAGGGAAATACTGAAGATTAAATTGATACAACTCATTCAATAGGGCTTGTTCAAACGCGGTGATGTTGGTACTGGCAATAAAGGCTTCTAATTTTTGGGTGATGCGGCGCAATTCGGTATCAATATCGGCAATATCGTAATGAGCCACTTTGCCGTTTGCCAGCAGGGCATTAAAAGCAGACACATCAATGCCCACGGCATGAATACCCAATTCATTGGCTTGTATCATGGTAGTGCCGCTGCCTGAAAATGGGTCTAAAACAATATCGCCTTTGTGAAAATACACTTGCTGTTTAAAGTGATCGGTGTGGCTGTCTAAAAAATATTCTACTAATTGCGGAATAAACTTGCCTTTATATGGGTGCAGCCGGTGGACGTGTTTGGTGGTTTCGGCTTCTTTGTATTGCTCAAACGACAATGCCCAATTTAAATCTTCACCCAAATGCTGCTTGAATTGACTCTCACGGTTGTTGTAATGTTGGTCGTAATAGGTTTGTAAATCTGTTTGAGCGATTTGAGTTGAGCCGTTATCACTGTATTTTTTTACTCTGCCATATTGAATTAAATAGCTAATATTTGATGTGCTGATATTTTTGCCTAAATAGGCAGTTGCCCATTGGCTGGCTTCTTTGATGCTGAGTAAAGGTGAGTGGATCATGGCTATGGTTCAGGAAAAGGTTTTCAGGCAGCCTGTATCTAAAAAAAACAGTTTATAATTGCCAAATAAAGCAGGCTGCCTGAAAAATAGTCTGTATTCAATCAAATTATCATCAATATGAGGCGGCTGAAGTGCTGCCCTGCAACATCACTCCACCGTTACCGATTTTGCCAAATTGCGCGGCTTGTCCACATCTGTGCCGCGTGCCAAAGCGGTGTGGTATGACAAGAGCTGCACCGGTATGGTGTGTACAATCGGCGACAGAATGCCGGCGTGGCGCGGGGTGCGTATTACGTTTACGCCGCTGCTTTCGTGAAATTCGCTGTCTAAGTCGGTGAATACGAATAATTCACCGCCGCGGGCGGCAACTTCCTGCATATTGGCTTTGACTTTTTCCAGCAAACTGTCATTGGGCGCAATCACGACGACAGGCATATTGTTGTCCACCAATGCCAACGGGCCGTGTTTGAGTTCCCCTGCGGGGTAGGCTTCGGCATGGATATAGGTGATTTCTTTGAGTTTGAGCGCGCCTTCAAGTGCAATCGGATAATGAATGCCGCGCCCCAAAAACAGGGCATCGTTTTTGGCGGCAAATCGGTTTGCCCAAGCAACAATCTGCGGCTCTAAATTCAGAACATGTTGCACGCTGCCGGGCAGCAGGCGCAGTTCATTGGTGTAATCGTCGGCTTGCGCATCGCTGACCAAACCGCGCAGTTTGCCCAGTGTAACCGTTAAGCCGAACAATGCCACCAGCTGTGTGGTAAACGCTTTGGTGGACGCAACGCCGATTTCCGCACCGGCGCGGGTGTACAACACCAATTCGCTTTCGCGGGGCAGGGCGGATTCCATCACGTTGCAAATCGACAGGCTGTGCCGATGTCCCAAGGATTTGGCGTACTTCAATGCTTCCATGGTGTCCAGCGTTTCGCCGGATTGGGAAATGGTGATGATGAGTTGTTTGGGGTCAGCAATCACGTTGCGGTAGCGGTATTCGCTGGCAATTTCCACGTCTGTGGGCATTTTTGCGATGTCTTCCAACCAGTATTTGGCAGTGAGCGCGGCATAATATGATGTGCCGCATGCCAGAATTTTAATGCTGTGTATGTCTTGAAATACTTCGGCGGCGTGTTCGCCGAAATTTTCTGCGGCAAAACCGCCGAGTAAAAATACTTCGGCTGTGTCGCCAATGGCTTTGGGCTGTTCGTGAATTTCTTTTTGCATGAAATGGCTGTAGGGACCCAGTTCCAAAGAAGCCAGCGACAGTGCAGACATTTTGACATCGCGCTTGGTGTTGATGCCGTTTTTGTCAATGAGTTTGTCGATGCCGTGTGCGGATAATCGGGCGATGTCGCCGTCTTCCAAAAACACCACGCGGCGGGTAAATGCAATAACGGCGGAAACATCGGAGGCGATAAAAGTATCGTCTTCGCCCAGTGCGATTAATAGCGGGCAACCCATGCGGGCGGCAACTAAGGTATCGGGGCAGTCGTTGGCAATTACGCCGATGGCATAGGCTCCCTGAAAACGCGCGCAAGCGGCGGATACGGCGGCAAATAAATCTTGATTGCCGTTTTGGGTGTATTCGCGGTGGATACTGTGGGCGATGACTTCGGTATCGGTTTGTGAATGAAACACATAGCCCAATTCTTGCAAACGGGTGCGCTCGGCTTCAAAGTTTTCGATGATGCCGTTGTGAACCACGGCGATTAAATCACCCGACATATGCGGGTGGGCATTGGGTTCGGTTACACCGCCGTGGGTCGCCCAGCGCGTATGCCCAATGCCGATTAAACCATTTAAACCTGCTGCCTGCGCGGCTTTTTCCATGAGTTTCACCCGCCCGACGCGGCGCACACGTTCAATGTTGCCAGCGGTTTTTACGGCAATACCGGCAGAATCGTAGCCGCGATATTCCAGCCGCGCTAAGCCTTGAGTCAGAAAATCAACGACATTATTTTTGGCACGCACCGCGCCGACAATACCGCACATGGTTATTCCTTTTTTACTTTTATACTGTCCATGCAGACAGTTTTATTTGCTTCGTTTGTTTCAGGCTGCTTGTATCTGCCGTTATCATGGAGAAAAAATATCGGCACGGCAATCCATGCTGTTAATGTGTTTCGCCGTAAACAATCAATTGAAACCATAAATTGCCGAGCCTTGTCCGCAATAATCAGTATTTCTAAGTTATTTTTAAAAATATCAATGGTTATCTGATGCACTTATCTGCATACAGGTTACTTCTGTATTGACGCAAGCGTTCAGAAAATTTATGGGCATGTTAATTTTTTCGGTTCAGTCAAAGGCTCGAATAATGCTTGTTGCGGGTCGGTAATATCGACCACTTCTAAAGTACACACTCTGCCTTGGGTTAATGATTGCACTTCGTAATCATGCCCTGCTTGTGGGATAAATGAGCCGCCTTTACGGCAATTTCTTTCCGTCATCGTGGTGGTGGTTTTGATTTTTCGTTGAAAATCGATAACGACTGATTCGTTAGTCAAGCCCAAGAAATGTGAACTGACGTTAATCGGTTTGTCGGCGGGAATCACGTATTCCCGATAAAGTGCTTTGGATAAGATGCCGTTTTGTTCGGCAATGGCACGGGAATAATCGGTTTGGGCGATGCCGATGCTGTGGCTGTCGGCAGTGCCGGCAAATGAGCCAAGCGCATCGGAAAAACTGCCGCCGGTATTGACTTTCTTGGGTTTATTGCCTTGACAGAAAAACATGATTGCCGGTTTTTGGTTTTGACCATATAAACGAATGCGTGCCTGTGTTTGCGGGTTGTATGCTGCGGTTTCCATAATGGGGGCGTTGTTGCCGGCACATGCGCTGAGCAATAAAGCGGCGGCACTGCACAGTAATAAAATCTTTTTCAT
This sequence comes from Stenoxybacter acetivorans DSM 19021, assembly GCF_000745895.1. Taxonomy (GTDB): domain Bacteria; phylum Pseudomonadota; class Gammaproteobacteria; order Burkholderiales; family Neisseriaceae; genus Stenoxybacter; species Stenoxybacter acetivorans. The sequence goes on from NZ_JQKE01000064.1 coordinate 12,109, forward strand.
TTTCAGTATCCTTTTGTGAGTTGAGTGATAGTGATACATGGGTAAAGAATCAAATTTGCGTCTGGTTCAACGCAATATTTCATTGGGGCGCAATAATGGAATTACGACGATTTTTTATCCTCTTTTTCAGGGCGAACCCAATTTTCTAAGGTGGTTTGGCGGGCGCGGGTCAGAGTGAGCTTATTCGGCGGACAATCTTTGCCGATGGCACTGCCCGCACCAGTGGTGGCGCGGTCGCCGATGGTTACAGGGGCAATCAGCATGTTGCCTGAACCAATGCGCACTTCGTTGCCGATAATGGTTTGGTGTTTATTCACGCCGTCGTAGTTGCAGGTAATTGTGCCTGCGCCGATGTTGCTGCGTTCGCCCACTTGAGCATCGCCCAGATAGCTTAAATGGTTGGCTTTGCTGCCGCGTCCCAAAGTGCTGTTTTTGATTTCGACAAAATTACCGACATGCACTTCGTCGCCCAGTTTGGCGTTTGGGCGCAAACGGGCATAAGGACCAATGCGGGCATGGCTGCCCACTTGGCAATTTTCCAAATGTGAAAATGGTGCTATGTGTGTTTCCGCGCCAATCACGGTATTTTTAATCACGCAATTTGCGCCGATTTGTACACCGTCGCCCAATATGACGTTACCTTCACACACAACATTAACGTCAATAATCACATCTTGCCCGTGCTGCAAAGTGCCGCGCAAATCAAAACGCATTGGGTCGCGCAGGGTTATGCCTGCTGTCAGCAAGGCTTGCGCTTGTTCTTGCTGTAAAATCCGTTCCAATTCAGCCAGCTGTACTTTATTGTTTACGCCCGCTGCCAAGTGGCTTGCGCGAACGGGCAGGGGGTGAACGCCGATGCCATCTTGCCGCGCCAAGGCAATCACATCGGTTAAATAATATTCGCCTTGCGCGTTATTGCTTTGCAGGGCGTCAAGCCACTGCGGCAGTTTGGCGTTGGGTAAGACAAAAATGCCAGTATTGGTTTCTTTGATGGCTTTTTGTGTGGCACTCGCATCTTTTTCTTCAATAATGGCGGCAACTTCACCGCCATCATCGCGAATAATGCGTCCGTAGCCTGTGGGGTTGTCCAATACATCAGTGAGCAAACCCACTTCTTTATCGGTAGTATCCAAGAGTTGGCGCAAAGTGCCGCTGTCAATCAACGGCACATCGCCGTACAGCACCAAGGTACGTCCTTGCGCCGATAAATGCGGTAAAGCAGTTTTAACGGCATGGCCTGTGCCCAATTGTTCGGCTTGCTCCACCCACTGCACATCTGTGTGAATCCGTTTGCGCACAAGCTCTTTGCCGTGTCCGATGACGACACAAATGCGCTCGGGGTTTAATGTTTGTGCGGTGTGAATAACCCGCGCCAACATGCTGATGCCGCCGATTTCGTGCAGCACTTTCGGCAGCTGCGAATACATGCGCGTGCCTTTACCGGCGGCGAGAATAACAATATTTAATGGAGATTCAGACATAATCAATTGAGACATTCTATGGTTGGTTTCAGGCTGCCTGAAAAGATGTACTGTTCAAAACCATGATTTTTCAGGCAGTCTTCGGACAATCATTGCTGTTTAACGAACCTGTGTGTCTTGCCAGTGAATGTTATTTGGCATGGGTTCGCCATCGCGGTTTTCTTGCGGCGGCAGCGCGTGCGGTACAGGGCGCATGTTGTTGTAGCGTTGGTCATGAGAATAAGTGCCGTCTTCGTAGTACACGCGTGTGCCGGCTTCGTATTTCGGGCGCAATCCGGTGTGTCCTTGTTCGTTTTGGTAGGTTTCCCAAGTACAAGCGGTCAGTGTCAGCAAGGCACAGAGCAGGGGTAGGGCACGCATGAAAGTATTCTCCAAGGGAGGGGTTAAAGCCCTTTCTTTTCCCAAAAACGGTTATTTTTATCTTTGGGTGTGGGCAAATTTTCAAAATTGTAAACTGCATAATCGGAGTGTAAGATTTTATCATCAAATGTGGTGTCTGTATTCAGGCGCAAGCCCATCATTTGCAGCAATAAATATTTCACTGATTCGTTGCTGAATTGTCCGCTGCGTTTGCGGTATTGCTCCCATTGTTCGCACCAATACGGGTCGGCAGATTTGAGCAACAGGGGAACGCGGTATTGTTCATAACCGCCGAATGTTGAGCCGTGTTCAACGCCGCCGCCTTCATCAACCAAAATTTCGCCGTGATCCGAGGTGTACAGCAACACGTATTCCGGCAAATGCTGATTGGCTAAATCCATAATGCCTTGCAGCACGCGATCGGTGTGGTGAACGCTTAAATCATAAGAATCTGCATTGGGTAAAGCGGCTTGGTCGGTTTTGTCGTGCCGATAGGGTGCATGGCTGCCGGTGAGATGCAGCACATACAACGTCTGTTGTATTTGCGGCTGCCTGAATAATTGTGCCAATTGTGGCAGTAAATCCAAATCATCGCTTGGGCGGAAAGCCTGTTGCTGTGTGGTGTAATCCGGTGTGATAACGGTATATGCTGATTTGGCGAGGGGTCCGTAGGTGGAGGAAAACAGTGTTTGTATCTCTTGTGCACCCAGCCAAGCGGTGGCATAGCCCCGTTCTTTGGCTAAGTCAATGATGTTTTTGTCAGTATAAGCTCTGCCGAAATTTTCCGGTTCGGCAAACGACAAAATTGGCGGCAATGCGGTGCGCGTCATGTTGGACATGGAATGAGCAGGTGATTTAACGCATAGCTCATTGCCAATGCGGTTGAGATTTGGGGTGGTATCCTGAGCTTGATAACCATACACGCCGTGTCTTTTGGGATTGGCGGATTCACCGATAACAACAATGATGTGCTTCACCGCCGGATTTCCCGTTTCAGCCAAAAACGGCGGGGTTTGTCTGGTTAATGAAGATTCGAGATTGGATATTTTTTTAGAGTGAAAAATATAAAAATAATCACCCAAAACCAAGGGCAATCTTTGCCTGATGTTGTGTGCAAAGTAGTTATCCAAGCGATCAATTTGATTGATGATTTTAAATCCGGGGTTGTTTTGGGAAAATTGTACCATTCGTTGTTGATGGCGGTATTGCCGCGCTTCCAAAGATAACCAAAACACCGCTACTGGCAGCAGCCACAGTAAACTCCATTTGGGACGGCGAACGGCGTTGATAAAAAGCAAATACGTCAATAACAAACCACTCGCCACTGCGATGATGATGACGATGATTTTCGCCCGCAGAAATGCCAGTGCTTCGGCAGAATTGGTGTTTAAAATCGCGTCTAAAATACCGTCGCTGAAATCACCATAACGCAACAGCAAATACGTTTCAAACATGATTGTGTAAGAATTCCTAGCGTTGTTTACAGTATTTATAGGAAAATACTGTAATGAATATTCATAAAAGAACCCGTTTACTGCCCTATCAGCGTCAAGAAATTTGGCGGCTTTATACAGAAGAAAATGTCCGCGTTTCTGATTTGGCGGCTACCTATTGCGTCAGCAGACCCACCATCTATAAAGTCTTGAAAGAAGCGCGGTTACAGGTATTCGTGCCTAAAAACAGCACTAACCGCCGCTTCAAACAAGTTCGTTACGGCATGAAGCGTTTGGCAAAAGTAGAAAAAGCCATTCAAGACAAGCTCAAAGCGCAGGCGCAGCGGTACAATAAAACTTATCCCG
>NZ_JQKE01000065.1 GCF_000745895.1 Stenoxybacter acetivorans DSM 19021
TACGGACAAAGCGGTCCTGCCTTCGGCATCACCGCCGGCGGCAATATGGGCAAAGGGTATGGCAACGGCGATGAAACCAGCTACCGAAGCAGCCACATCGGTGATTCAGGCAGCCAAACCACCCTGCAAAGCGGCGGTGCAACCAACATCATCGGCGGGCAAATCATCGGCAAAGGCGTACAGCTGGATGCGACTGAACTGAATATCGCCAGCTTGCAAGACACCGCGACGTTTGAAGGCAAACAGCAAAACATGAGCGGACAAGTTACCGTCGGCTATGGCGCATCGGCAAGTGCGAGCTACAGCCAAAGCAAAATCAAAGCCGACTATGCTTCCGTTAATGAGCAAAGCGGCATCTTTGCGGGTGAAGACGGCTATCAAATCAACGTCAAAGGCAACACCGACTTAAAAGGCGCGTTAATTACCTCGGCGCAGAGCGCAGAAGAGAACAATAAAAACCAGCTGAGCACCGGCAGCCTTACCTTCAGCGATATTCAGAATCATGCCGATTACGAAGGTGAAAGTTTCGGTATCAGCGGCAGCGGTGGCTTTAATACCGATATGGGCTTGGGTGAATATGCTGCCAATCAAAGCAGTGCCACCCATGAAGTCTCCGATGCCAACGGCAACACCACCACTGTACGCACCGAAGGCAAAGAATCGGTGGAAACGTCGAGAAGTATTGGCTTTGGCAGCGACAGCGGGCACACCAGTTCTATTACTCAAAGTGGGATTAACACCGCCAATATCGTCATCACCGATGAAGCAAAACAACAGGAGTTAACCGGTAAAACCGCCGAAGAAATCAAGCTAGCGATTAAAACCGACATCAGTACTGAGGATTATGCCCAACACACAGGCTACCTGAAAAATAACTTTGATAGAAACAAAGTATTGGCAGAATTAAATCTGCAAGTAGAGGTTACTCAAAAATTCGGTTCAACCGCACAAAGCATGATAGATGCCTACACTTTACCGAAACAAAAAGAATTGCGTGAAAAAATCAAAGCGACAACAAACGAAGAAGAAAAAACCGCGTTATATGAAGAAATTTATAAACTTCAATACCAAAAACGGTTTTTAGAAACCTTAGTGGGCATGATAACAGCAGACCCAACGGCTGCGGTTACGCAAGGGACTTTGCAGGTTGCTGCAACAAAAATGCGTGAAGAGAGTTTGGCAAACTCAAGACAATCGCCCGGAATTGTTATTGATGATAAAGGAACAGTGGTAAATAATGTTTCTTATGACAGCGGCTCTTTTGACGGAGTGAAACTGGGCGGTGTTCGGGTTGGCTTGGATAAAATTTGTGGTGAGGATAATAGCCGATGTAGAACGGCAGAAAATGACAGCACCATATTATTAAAAGACAACAATGGTAATTATATTTTCAAACCTACTAAAGAATATCCAACCTACCAAGATGTCCTTAAAGATAAAACCATTTCCGGTGGTTTATATGGTCTAACGGGCGGCTTCCAACCAATTGAAGGTGGCTGGTATTTACCTGGTGGCATAACCATTTCTTATAAACCCGGCAGTTTCTCTGATAAACTAATTGAATCATTCTCAGGAACACATGATTATTTAGGCGGTCAAGTACCGGGCTTCTACGGTACAGACGGTAATACTTCTAGAGGCAGAAGTACATTTGAGAATATAGCATCAAATATTACTACAGTAGTAGCACTTCCTGTTTCTGCTCCATTTGCTTTGTCAGATTTAATTTCTTCTGATGTGATGCAACTAATCTTACAATTGGGAAAATAAAAATGAAAAATATTATTTTATTCAGTTCTGTATTTTTATTAGCATCATGTTATTGGTATGATGGTTGCTTTTACACCCCTCAACAGGTTACCTGTTTTAAAGATGATGTCTATAACGGATATAAAGTTATTCAGGGAATTCAAAAAAAGGATACTATCGGACATACAGATACCGTACAAAGAGAAATAGATCTACGAGCATGTGGTGTTAAACAAATGTTTGGTGGGACTTTAGATCTCAATACCGCATATGAGGGATTAACTGATGCTCAAATTACTGAACGTTATTGGAAAATAGTTAATTGCATGGAGTCTAAAGATTATATATTTCATGATTATACCAAGTGTACAAGAAAACTTAAACCGACGGGATTGTGTAATTAATTATACTTTGACGGGAAAACACTCCGTACCATTGATGAAGACAGCCCGTTCGCCGAAATTGGTGATAAGCGTCAAATATTTAACCTCAGCGACATTAAACCCGGAGAAACAACCGGTGTTGTCACCATTTCAAATCCGGGAATATTAAATCCGCTGAATGACGCTCTGAAAAACGCCATTAAACAAAATACTCATGAAACCAATGCAGACGGTGTTTATGCTGTTTATAACCTGCCTACTTCTAATTATGTATCAGAGCTGGTTTATGCTTTTTATGATAAATTAAACGATGTAACAGGCGCACATTTGCCATTAACCAATGCAGAAAAAGCCAATGTGATGATTTATCAATATGCCAAACAGTATGACTACCTTTTGGATTTGAATAATCACAGCCGAGGCGGTCTAACCGCAAGCGTTGCCTTGCAATATGCCAACCAACATGGCTTAACAGACATTCCTATTCGTGATTCACGCTTTTACGGCACAGCAACTTATGTTCCCGCTTACGTTCAGCAATTGGAACAAAATGGCTTTACCTATAATATCAATGGTGAAGAATACAAGAGCAAGGCTTCTTCCGCAGTGCATCAATCCGATTTTGTGGGTCGTCCTTCGTTGCTTTTGGGTGGCAATGAAAGCACCGGCGGCAGTTGCTGGTTCTGTTATTCACACAGCAGTTATTATATGGAAAGACCTGATAAATATTTATTTGATGAGAAAGGAAATTATATTGATGTCAATGGCAATAGAGTAGATAAGCCTGTTGATAATCCTTATTATGAAGATTTTAAAAATATTTGGACAGGCGGTGATAAATCTTCAATAAATCCGTCAATTCCTAAATTGATAGTTCCTAAATAATAGTACAAAAGGAGTTCAATACAATGAAACTATTTACTAAAATACTACTCCTTTGCCTACTGTATTTTAGCTTGGCAAGTTGTATGGATACGGTAACACGGCTTTGGAATGGAGGGCCTTATATATCTAAAGCTGAACATAAGGCTTTTGCTGAATGTATAGATGAAGCCAATCAAAAACTCGATTCATCAGAACCAAAAAATATATATACTAACCCTGATCCTCAATTGCACAGAGAGCATCAAGCCTGGCTGGCATTACATAATCAAGAAGTAGCTAACTGCATGGAAAGAAAAGGATACCGATAATCAAGATTTTGCAAATCTGTCAATTCCTACATTAGTCATTCCTAATGACAACAAATAAGGAACGCAATATAATGAAACTGTTTATTAAAATATTGATCCTCTGTTTATTGTGCTTTAATTTATCAGGTTGCATGAGTTCTTTAATAAGATTTTGGAATAATGATGGATGGAGACCATTTCCGGCTAAAGATAAGGCTTATAGTGAATGTATGGATGAAGCCCGTCAAAAACTCGGTTCATCAGAACCAAAAGATATATATACTAACCCTGATCCTCAATTGCATAGAGAGCATCAAGCTTGGCTGGCATTATATATTCAAGAAGTAGCTAACTGCATGGGAAGAAAAGGATACCGATAATCAAGATTTTGTAAATCTGTCAATTCCTAAATTAATTATTCCTAATAATAACAAATAAGGAACGCAATACAATGAAACAGCTTATTAATGTATGGTTTATTGGCTTATTATTTTTTAATTTAACGGGTTGCATGGATACAGTAACGCGGTTTTGGAATAATGATGGATGGAGACCATTTCCGGCTAAAGCTAAAGCTTATGATGAATGTTCAGCAGAAGCTCTGAAAGCATACCCACTTCCTCCAAAAACTATAGGTGATTTTCGTGATTCTAAAGGATATGACGGTTGGTCAAATGCATTTGGTCAAAAAGAATCTGAGTGCATGAAAAGAAAAGGATACTGATAAAATGAAACAGTTTAATAATATTTTACTTTTTGGTTTACTGTGCTTTAATTTAACAGGATGTATGGGCTTTCTGATTTCTGATGACGATTATTTTGCAGAAGCGCCTGCTAAATACTTAGTTAATGGAAAAGGTCAATATATTGATAAAAATGGCAACAGAGTGGATTCCCCTGTTTTGAATCCATATTTTGAAGAATTTAACAAAAACCCAACAGTCATTAAAGTAATAACACCAAAATAATGGTAAAGAAGGAGTGAAATATAATGAAACAGCTCATTAGCAGATTATCACTTTATTTGTTATGCTTTGTTGCTTGTTGGGGCTGTTCGTCCAGACCAATTGATCAGGCAGTTGTGGCTTATTCTGAATGTTTTAGAGAGGTTGAGAAAGAATATCCACGCCCGGAAGATAAGAATGCTGTCTATCCGGTGATGGCTACTTTTGAATATTGGAATTCTGAAGAATATCAAAAGTGGGCGGATATGTTTGATCAGAAGAGAGCTGAATGTATGGAGAGAAAAGGATACGGACAATACGGACAAAAACCGAAACGATACGGACAGAAACCGAGACCGTAACAAATTAAAGTATATACTACAGATAGTTTATTGGAAAATCAAAAACCAGAATTTAATAGGGAAAATATAAATAATAAGTAGCAATATGAAGATTTATTCTTTGGGTTTATGGTTACTTTTTATATTAACAAGTAACCATTGTGCATATGCCACCACAGGCTGCCTGAAAAATCTACCTAATTTTTCAGGCAGCCTGACCGATGCGTACGTTCATTCTTATCAAAGCCAACACCAAGCACAACAAGCCCGCAACACAACTTTTTTAGCCACCACAAGAACCGTGAACGGCAAAACCGTATTGCCCAACAACAGCCTCTACCACATCAACCCCCAACCCGGCGGCTATCTGGTTGAGACCGACCCGAAATTCACCAACAACAAACGTTGGCTGGGCAGCGACTACATGCTGCAGCAACTGCAGCTAGACCCGCAGCAGGCACAAAAACGCATAGGCGACGCCTTTTATGAACAACGCCTCATCAACGAGCAAATCGTCAACCAAACCGGTTACCGCCGTTTGGCAGGCTATCAAAACGACGAAGAACAGTTTAAAGCCTTAATGGACAACGGTGCCACCGTTGCCAAGCAATTTAACCTCACCCCCGGCATCGCCTTAAGTGCCGCACAAGTGGCGCAATTAACCAGCAACATCGTTTGACTTGTCAGCGAAACCATTACCATCACTGCCGCCGTAGAACTCGGTGAATTAAAGGCGTTGCCGTTCAAACAGCGGCTGGTACAAGCAACAACAACAAAATCAGCATCAATAAAACCGCTGCCAATGGTTGTCATTGCACGGTCATATTTATTTCAAAAAAATGTCATATCATTCTGTTATCTTTTGCCGTGTATCCAAACATGGTTCGTTTTTATGCTTTCCTTGCAACACATCAGCAAACGCTATCATCACCACACGGTTTTAGATGATGTTTCTTTGGACATCGGCGAAGGTGAAACCGTTTCGGTGCTGGGACCTTCCGGCTGCGGTAAAACCACGCTGCTCAATATTATCTTGGGGCTGGTAAAAGCCGATTCCGGGCGTTTATTGCTTCATGGCGAAGACATTACCGATATGCCGATGCAAAAGCGCGGCTTTAATATTGTGTTTCAGGATTACGCCTTGTTTCACAATCTCAATACCCGGCGAAATATCGAATACGGTTTAAAAAATTTTCCCAATCGTGCCACGGCGGCAGAGCTGGACGAATTGGTGGGATTGTTGGATTTAACCGCGCATTTACATAAACGCATTGATCAGTTATCTGGCGGACAAAAGCAGCGCGTGGCACTGGCGCGTACTTTGGTAATGAAACCGCGGGTTTTGTTGTTGGACGAGCCCTTAAGCGCGTTGGACAGCGTGATTAAAGAATCGGTAAAAGAGCGCATTAAATTGATTGCGCAGAAATACAAACTCACCACGCTGATTGTTACCCACGATCCGGAAGAAGCGATGACCATGTCGGACAAAGTATTGCTGCTTAATCACGGACGGGTTGCTCAATACGCGCCGCCGCAAACCATTGTACGCACGCCTGCCGATGATTTTGTGCGTGAATTCATCGTCAAACAGCTGCATACCAAACGCAACAGTATTTTAAATTTGTTTGGGGTACGCGATGCGGCTTAACCCCAAAGCGGGCAAATGGCTGTTTGTAGTGTTGGCGCTGTGGTTTTTGATGTTCCTGTGTTTACCCATGCTACAGCTGCTGACGGAATCGTGGCAGGAAAACGGGCAGTTTTCAGGCAGCCACTACAGACAAATCATCGGCGACGAAAAATTTCGGCAAGCGTGGTTCAACAGCCTGAATATTGCCGCGCTGAGTGCATTGAGTGCCACTGTGCTGGCATTTTTGCCTGCCTACGCCATTCATCGCACCGCTTTGCCCAAACCATTCAAACAAGGTTTGCGTTTTGGCATGTTGTTTCCGATGCTGCTGCCCACCATTACCTATGGGTTTGCCATTATTTACACTTTCGGCAAGCAAGGGTTGCTTACTCAAATTCTGCACACACAAATATTCAGCGATTTATACGGATTTAAAGGCTTGTGGTTGGGCTACACCTTATACACCTTGCCGACGGCGTTTTTGCTGCTCAGCAATACTTTCCATTATCTGGATAAAAAATGTGTGTTGGTATCGCTGCTGATGGGTGATTCCGCATGGCGGCGATTTGGCACAACCGTATTGCAGCCGCTCGTCGGCACACTTGCCGCCGCGTTTATTCAGTGTTTTTTTCTGTCGTTCACCGATTTTGGTATTCCTGCATCTATCGGCGGCAAGTATGAAGTGGTTGCCATACGACTTTATACGGAAATGCTGGGGTCGTCGCCTTCTTTCGGGCGCGGTGCCGTGGCGGCGTTGTCAATGCTGCTGCCTGCTGTGGTCAGTGTTGCGATGTTGTCTTGGTTGTCGCGGTTTAATGCTGCCATGCCGCACACGCAAACCACGGTTTTGCCGCGCTGTGTGTGGGCGGATTATGCGTGGGGTGCGGTATCGGCGATGCTGGTGCTGGCAATATTAAGCCCGTTTGCGGTGATTTTGATTGTGCCTTGGGTGCAAAGCTGGCCTTATGTATTGTCGTTTTCCACGTTCACGGTTTGGGACGTTTTGACCACGCCGAATTTAACGGCGGTATATCGCAACACGCTGTGGGCGGCTTTGTTTACTGCGCTTGCCGGTACGGTGTTGTCTTTCAGTGCCGCACTGCTGCGCGAACGCATGGCATTGCCGCGTGCCGGAAAAATCGGCATTGAAGCGGCGGCTCTGGCATCAAACACCATTCCGGGTATGGTTTTGGGTATTGCTTATCTGATGTTGTTTTCAGGCAGCCTGATTGCCAATACGTTGATGATTATTGTGGTGTGTAATATCGCGCACTATTTTGCCACGCCTTATTTAATGAGCAAAAACGCGCTGGAAAAAATGAATCAAGGCTGGGAAGCCACAGCGGCATTAATGGGCGATTCATGGCTGAAAACGCTGCGCCGTGTGATTTTACCCAATGCCTTGCCAACGCTTTTGGAAATGTTTGCCTATTATTTTGTCAATGCCATGGTAACGGTTAGCGCGGTGATTTTCTTGGCTGGCGCACACAGCATGGTGCTGACCGGCAAGATTAAGGAATTACAGCATTTCGGTAAGTTTGATGAAATTTTTGTGCTCTCTGCCATGATTATGCTCACTAATTTGTTGGTTTTGGCATTGTTGGGCGGGTGGCGTTATTGGCGGCAGCGGCGGCAGATACCGACATCTATTTAGGCTGCCTGAAAAAATAGTTCAAGTTGCCGCAACAATAAGACATTACTGTTTTTCAGGCAGCCTGTTTGGTTGCACCGCAGAAATAAAAAGCCGTTATCGCACAGACAGTTAATTTTTTAAAAGAAGTTGTACCCAATCGGCAGTCTTTGTTTTTTAATTCATCATAAGGAAATTCTCATGTCTTCTTTTCGCTTTTCATCTTTATTGTCATTGATTTGTATCGCCGGCTTGGCAGCCTGCGGCGGCGATGAACCCAATGCGGCACAAACAAGCAGCGCGGGTGCGGATACGGGTAAACTGCTGGTGATTTACACCAATGCCGACGAGGAAGCGGTGAAAGCCATGGAAAACGCGCTGAACAAAAATGGTTTTGACAAACAATATATTGTGCAAACATTCGGCACATCTGAATTGGGCGGCAAGCTGTTGGCAGAGGGCAAAAACATTGAAGCCGATTTGGTTACCATGAGTTCTTATTATTTGGACTCGGCTCAAGCCAAAAACCAGATGTTTCAAGAATTGGCTTTCCCGATTGAAACCATCAACCCGCATTCGGGTTTTGCCGCACCGATTACCAGCCAAGAAGGTGCGATTATCGTGAACACCAAAATGCTTGCCGATGAAAAGCTACCGATGCCGCAGAGCATTAAAGATTTGGCGAAACCCGTTTACCGCGGCAAATTGTCCATTATCGACCCCAACGGTTCTTCCACGGCTTGGCTGCTGGTTCAAGATGTGGTCAGTGCTTATGGCGATGGCGATGAAGGCAAAGCAGTTATCAATACCATTATCGAAAACGCCGGTAATCATGTGGAACAATCCGGTTCTGCGCCGTTGAAAAAAGTTCGTGCAGGTGAGGTGGCAGTGGGCTTTGGCTTGCGTCATCAAGCCGTTGCTGACAAAGCGAAAGGTTTGCCGATTGATTTTGTTGATCCGATTGAAGGTAATTTTGCCTTAACCGAATCATTGGCTGTGGTGGATAAAGGCGGTAAAACCAATCCGAACGCCATGAAAATGGCAGAAGCAATTATTCGGGACGGCCGTACGGAATTATTGAATGTTTATCCAAACCCGATTTATGCGGGCGAAAGTACAGACAATGCCAATCGCTCGGCGTATCCAGAAACATTCAGTCAACCTTTAACGACCGAATTACTGGAACAGCACAAAGCCTTTTTTCACAATAAATACTAAGCATTAAAGCCGGATATTCAGGCTGCCTGAAAATAGGTGAATCGGGCAGTCTTTGGTATTTGCCGACACCGCACCGCAATCAGCAATCATAGCGTGCTGCTCGATGTTATTTTGACAACAGGCAAATAAGATTCACACGCTTAAAAATGCAGTAAACCAATACCGATAACCTCAAGCAAACCTTTCAAGCAAACACGGAATTCATTATGCCCGATTACAAACTGCTTACCCCGGGTCCTTTGACCACCAGTGCCACCGTCAAGCAAGCCATGCTCACCGATCATTGTACTTGGGACGATGACTACAAACACATCACCCAAGACATTCGCGCCGCTTTGCTTCGGCTGGGTGAAGTTGCCGAACCAAACTATACCGCTGTTCTGATGCAAGGCTCGGGCAGTTTTGCCGTTGAAGCCGTTATCAGCAGCACACTCACCCCGCAGCATCAAGCATTGGTTTTGATTAATGGCGCGTATGGTGAACGCATTGCCGCTATGCTGGCCCGCGCCGATGTGCCGCATATTCGCTATGACGAAACGTACAACCGCACGTTTTGCAAGACCGCTATTCATACCCACCTAAATGAGCACCCCAATATCAGCCACATTATTATGGTGCATTGCGAAACCACTACCGGCATACTCAACGACATTGCCGCTGTCGGTGAAATCGCCGCAGAATACGGAAAAATTTTTATTGTTGATGCCATGAGCAGTTTTGGCGGCATCGCCATTCCGATTGCCGATTGGCACATTGATTTTTTAATCAGCAGTGCCAATAAATGTATTCAGGGCGTTCCCGGTTTTGCATTTGTATTGGCAAAAACCGCCCGTTTACAGGAAACCCAAGGCCGTGCCCGCACCTTGTCTTTGGATTTGTTCGACCAATGGCAAGCCATGCAAAAAGACGGCAAATGGCGGTTTACCTCACCCACGCACACCGTATTGGCATTTGCTCAAGCATTATGCGAATTGGAACAAGAAGGCGGTGTCAATGGGCGTTATTTGCGTTATCTGCAAAATAATTGCCTGCTGCGTGAAAAACTCGCCGCATTGGGTGTTCATGCCTATATTGATCATTTGCGGCAATCACCGTTTATCACTACTTTTCTATTTCCCGATAATCCTGCGTTTTGTTTTGCCGATATGTATCAATATGTTAAACAGCGCGGCTATGCGCTTTACCCGGGCAAACTCACCGATGCAGATACTTTCCGCATCGGCAATATTGGTGAAATCTTTGAATCGGACATCGAAAAAGTATGCCAAGCCATTGGTGATTATTTAGCGAGTATTCAGCAATAAACACAAGGTATAAATTGAAATCATGAATACCGAAAAAAATAGATTGCCGCATTATTTTTATGCCGCACGGCAATTGTTTTGTTATCAGGCTACCTGAAATAAACAGAACATAATGAAAAAAGGAAAAAAATGAATCAACAAACAGAAGCCGTGATTTTTGACTGGGCAGGCACAACCATTGATTATGGTTGCATGGCACCGGTGCAAGCGTTTATCGACACATTTGCCGACTTCGGCATCACCGCCACTGCCGAAGAAACCCGCCTACCAATGGGCTATGCCAAGCGCGATCATATTGCCGCCATGCTCACCATGCCGCGCCTTGCCGCACAATTTCAGCAGCGGCATCACCGCAGTTACACCAATCAAGACATTGATAAGCTGTATCAGCATTTTGAAGAAAAACTGATGCGTACTCTGCGGCAATACACTTCACCCAAACCGCATGTGCTTGAAACCGTGCAGCGGCTGCGTGAATGCGGCATCAAAATCGGTTCGACTACGGGGTACAACCGCGCCATGATGAACGTGGTTGCTTCGGAAGCGGCGGCGCAAGGATACGCGCCCGATTGCTGGTTTTGTGCCGATGATGTTAATGGTTTCGGCCGCCCCTATCCTTATATGTTGTTTGCTGCCATGCATCGCTTGGGCGTATCTGCTGTATCTGCGGTGGTGAAAATCGGCGATACCGCTTCTGATATTCAAGAAGGAAAAGCCGCAGGGGTTTATACCGTTGGCGTTGTGGAAGGCAGTTCGGAAATGGGTTTGTCAGAATCGGAATACAACGCGTTGAACGCAGCACAACAGCAAGCGCAGCAACGACGCACAGCCAATGCCTTTCGAGAATACGGCGCAGATGCCGTGATTTTGCACATGGGTGAATTGCCGAAAATTTTGGCAAACCGAACGTCAATCTGAATTGGTGCATTAGGCGGTAAACGGAATTAAAGTAAGCGATTGCCAAGGCTTGCTTGGCGGTTTGGCTGCTGCCATTGTTTCCGCCTGAAAGAGTGCCATGCGCACTAACGGCTGATCAGCAAGCAAAAGCGTGAGAAATGATAAGCACCATGCAAATACACCACCATAAAAAACAGCACCTTATTTGAGGTGCTGTTCGGTTTTAAGCGGAAGTTTGTTTGGTTAGGCAAATGAAAAACAGAATTTTATTTTTCGCTGTTCGTTAACGCTTGTAATTTGTATCGGACATCGTCAGACAATTTGGGCAAATCTTCCTTAATCAAGGCAATCGCACTTAAAAATAATTTTTCTTTTTGATAACGAATGACGGTGCTGACACATTGTTGAAATTCAGCATTGGCTGCCGCCAAATCGGCGTATTCTTTCGTGTGTTTAACCGCTTTGCCTTTACCATACAGCCATTTTCCTATTGCGGAAGTTTTGCTGTCTGCAATTTTATCTTCGTCCAGTTCAACCAATTCAGTACCGCGCAAAGAACGTAAATTCTCAATCCATTTGTTTTGTTCAGACAATGCTATTTTGATATTCAAACCTTTGAACGTGGTGTTATTATTTAATGTTGACTTCATGATTATCTTTATGTTTTTAAAATACAATTGTGCAAATCACACTGTGTAATACACAGCCGTTATTTTTAAATTGAATCGGCTGTTATTGTTCTGTCAAGCAGAATTACCTGAAAGAGGCACACATTTTAGCAAAGGGAATTATTTGATTTTGTTGTTGAATTGTTTTTTAATGAAATTATATTGTTTGATTTATATCAAATTATATTTTTTCATTTTATTTTGTTTTTGTAAATAAAATTTAGCTAAAATAAACAACGGCAGTAAACAAATAATAACAATCTGCACCTTAATCATTTTTTTCTTGCTGCCCGCTTTTCAGGGCAAGATGTCGCGTGGCGTGTGGTTTGTGAGCAGTGAAGAGCGGTTCACAAACGCCGAATTATGTCGGAGCGTACAGGCAGGAGATTATATTTGCATAATGTGCGGTTTAGGACTGCTTCCTTTGCCGTGTTATTTTTCAAGGTAAAGTTGTTGGCATTCTTTCTGCTTTTAAGATTCAATCATTGTGTTACTTATCAAGGAGGGCGGCATGTTTCATTTTTCTCGGTATTTAACGGCTTTGCTTCTCAGCCTTTTTTTGAGTGCCTGCGGCGTGGGCTTGGGCATTGGCGGACCGGCGGGCGTGTCCATCGGTATCGGAGGCGGCGGCAGCCATGTTGGATTTGGCACGTCTGTTCAATTTCCCATTGGCGGAACAAACAACAGCGGCATCAATGTCATTGAAGAAGAAGTGGTTGCGTTTTTTGACAGCAACGGGCGCGCCCAAAAACAAGCCACAAAAGACGGCTATTATCGGCAGCTGCTGGCAAGGCGCGGCGGCGGCTTGTATTTGGTACAGGATTTTTATGAAGACAGCGCGAAAAAACGCACGGATTCCATGTTGTTGACACAATCACAATTGCAGGAATTTTATGCTGTGCCGAACGACGGCAATTACACGGTTTACTATCCCAGCGGACGAGTGCGCACCCAAACGCAATATCAAAACGGCAAAGCCATTCACAGCAAAACGTGGCAAGACCGAGATTAGCGTGTGTTGGCAATTTTTTGTATTTGTTTCGTTTATTAACACAGGCTGCCTGAAACGAATATTTTCAGGCAGCCTGTGCCGTTAAACAACGGGAAATTAAAAAACAATCTGTTTATTTTTTCAGTTTTGTCCGAAATCGATAAAAGCAGGTGGTGATTTTCTGTTTTTCGGTGTGGTTTAACAGGATACGAAAATTTTGTTTTCATAAATGCAATTACATGAAAATAATAAATAATTTTAAAAAAATCTTTTGCAAAACGTCGTAAAAGCAGTTACATTTCTGCACTGCATCAAATTATGATGTACTTTTTTAAGAAAAACGACAGCAACACTGGAATAAAGGATTATCAACATGTCAAAATATTTAGACGAAATTCAAAAAGCCGCCGCAGAAATCAAAGAAGCCGGTAAAGGTTGGCATGACATCAATGCCGAAGCTGTGGCGCGGATGCGTGTGCAAAACCGTTTTCAAAACGGTTTGGACATTGCCAAATACACCGCCGCAGTAATGCGCAAAGACATGGCAGCATACGATGCCAATCCGGCTGAATACACGCAATCTTTGGGTTGCTGGCACGGCTTTATTGGCCAGCAAAAGCTGATTGCCATTAAAAAACACCTGAAAACCACCAGCAAGCGTTATTTGTATTTATCCGGCTGGATGGTAGCAGGTCTGCGCTCCAAATTCGGTCCGCTGCCCGACCAATCCATGCACGAAAAAACCGTGGTGTCTGATTTGATTGAAGAGTTATACACTTTCTTGCGCCAAGCCGATGCCCGTGAATTGGATTTATTGTTTACCGCGTTGGATAAAGCCCGCGAAGCCGGCGACAAAGCGAAAGAGCAAGAAATCATTAGCCAAATCGACAATTTTGAAACCCATGTTGTGCCGATTATTGCCGATATTGATGCCGGATTTGGCAATGCCGAAGCCACCTATTTATTGTCGAAAAAATTCATTGAAGCCGGCGCATGCTGTATTCAAATTGAAAACCAAGTATCCGACGAAAAACAATGCGGACACCAAGACGGCAAAGTAACCGTGCCTCATGCTGATTTCTTGGCAAAAATCAATGCCGTTCGCTACGCATTTTTGGAATTGGGCGTAACCGACGGCGTGATTGTGGCGCGCACCGATTCTTTGGGCGCGGGTTTAACCAAACAAATCGCCGTAACCAAAGAGCCGGGCGATTTGGGTGATTTATACAACAGCTTCTTGGATTGCGAAGAAATCAGCGAAGCGCAATTGGGCAACGGCGATGTGGTGATTAAACGCGAAGGCAAATTATTGCGCCCGAAACGTTTGCCGAGCAACTTGTTTGAATTCCGCAAAGGCACAGGTGAAGACCGCTGCGTATTGGATTGCATTACCTCCTTGCAAAACGGCGCAGACATGATTTGGATCGAAACCGAAAAACCGCACATCGGACAAATCAAAGGCATGGTTGATCGTATCCGCGAAGTGGTACCGAATGCCAAGCTGGTGTACAACAACAGCCCATCATTCAACTGGACTTTAAACTTCCGTCAGCAAGTGTTTGATGCGTGGAAAGAAGCGGGCAAAGACGTATCCGCGTATGCACGCGATAAATTAATGAGCGTTGATTACGACAGCACCGATTTGGCAAAAGAAGCGGACGAAAGAATTCGTACTTTCCAAAAAGACGCAGCACGCGATGCGGGTATTTTCCACCACCTCATCACCTTGCCGACCTACCACACCGCCGCTTTGTCCACCGACAATCTGGCAAAAGGCTATTTT
Source organism: Stenoxybacter acetivorans DSM 19021 (assembly GCF_000745895.1). Taxonomy (GTDB): domain Bacteria; phylum Pseudomonadota; class Gammaproteobacteria; order Burkholderiales; family Neisseriaceae; genus Stenoxybacter; species Stenoxybacter acetivorans. Next base: position 14,708 of record NZ_JQKE01000065.1, read on the forward strand.
GCCGAACAAGGCATGTTGGCGTATGTGAAAAACGTACAGCGTGAAGAATTGCGTCAAGGCATTGCCACAGTGAAACACCAAAATATGGCAGGTTCAGACATTGGCGATCACCACAAAGAATACTTTGCAGGAGAAGCAGCATTGAAAGCATCGGGTAAAGACAACACCATGAATCAATTTCATTGATTAGCAATTTTGGTATTGTTGATTAAAACAACGGGTGAACGCTGTGTTCACCCGTATTCTTTTCAGGCTACCTGAAAAGAATACGGATGCTTTTACATCGGAAATGGCAGTGTAAATACAGACCGTTTATTTAAGCGCAATGGCTGTGTCAATATCGGCAAAGCGGTTAACAGTGTGTAAGAATTCCCAGCGTTGTTTACAGTAGTACTGTCATGAACATTCATAAAAGAACCCGTTTACTGCCGTATCAGCGTCAAGAAATTTGGCGGCTTTATACAGAAGAAAATGTCCGCGTTTCTGATTTGGCGAGGGCGTTCAAAATTCTGTGTCAGTGTTAAATCCTACAGTTTGATTATATCATCGAGTCTTCCTTCGAAATAAATGGAAAGTTGGCTGACCGTCTGCCCCCAATTCTGTATGGGCATCGTCCATTTTTCTGATGCCTTATTGATGCCGACATACAAAAGCTTTAGCAGACTGTCCTCATTGGGAAACGCACCTTTGGTTTTGGTCAGCTTGCGGAATTGACGGTGTACCTCTTCCACCGCATTGGTGGTGTAAATCGGTTTGCGTATCGCTTCAGGAT
>NZ_JQKE01000066.1 GCF_000745895.1 Stenoxybacter acetivorans DSM 19021
ACAACAGTCAATAAAGGTGATCAAGTCAGCGAAGAATGGCGATATTTTATTACTTCTTTGAAGGATATAGATAAATTTGCTTATTCGGTTCGTCAGCATTGGTCGGTGGAAAATCATTTACATTGGCGATTGGACGTGATTTACGGAGAAGACCGTGCTTGCGCCCGTAAGGATAATTCTCCCATCAATATGAATATATTGAGAAAAACAGCTTTATCACTGGTGCAGAAAGCTGATTTCAAACAAAAGCGATTAAGCAGTAAAAAGAAAAGACTTAAAGCTGCGTTAAATCCGGAGGCTTTGATAACCATCTTATTGGCAGGGTGTGGGTAAAAAGTAAATGCTGTTGGTCTGATTATACTCAAAGCCGCAAGGACATTGGCATGAATTTACGGCATAATAACATGTTAATTCACTTATTTTTCAGGCTGCCTGAAACACGCCATTATGTTCAAAAAAATAGGTATTTTTTGTTTTACCGCTTTTTGCACCGCCGCTTTTGCCGCCGCTGCACCGTCTGCGCCGGAAATAACCGCTGCCGCTTATGCGGTGGAAGACGCACAAAGCGGACAAATATTCAGCAGCAAAGGTTTGCACGATGCCATTGAACCGGGTGCACTCGTTAAAATGATGACCGCGTATTTGGCGTTTCAAGCCTTGGCAAACAACGAATTGTCTGCCGACAGAATGCTTGCGGTATCCGAAGCCGGCTGGAAAACCGAAGGTTCACGTTTGTTTTTAGAGCCAAAAACGCCGATTCGCGCCGATGAATTGATTCAAGGCATGATTGTTACTTCCGGCAACGATGCCGCCGTTACGCTGGCGGAAGCCATTGCCGGCAGCGAAACAAATTTCGTCAGAAAAATGAACCAAGAAGCCAAAAAAATGGGTTTAACCGATACCCATTTTGAGAATGCCACCGGCTTATCCGCATCAGGTCAGCACAGTTCGGCGGCAGATTTATTGCGCTTGGCAAAAGCCCTTATTCAAGATTATCCGCAATATTACGCATGGTTTGCCGAACGTTCATTCAAATACCGTGATTTAACTCAGCCCAACCGCAATTTATTGCTCTATCGCGATTCATCGGTGGACGGCATTGCCGTGGGTTATACCGTAAGCAGCGGTTATCATTTGGCGGCGGCGAGTAAGCGGCAGGGGCGGCGGGTGATCAGCGTGGTTTTGGGTGCAGACAGTACCGAAGCACGCGCCACGGAAAACGGTAAACTATTGAATTGGGCATTGGATACTTATGAAACACCGCTGCTCTATCAGGCAAACGACCCTTTGTTTTCGGTGTCGGTGTATAAAGGTGTGCGCAACACCGTGAACATTGGTTTTCTTCAGGCAGCCTATGTCAGCATTCCTGCCAACAGTGCCACCGAATTAAAACCGATTTTGGAAACACACCAGCCGGTGGTAGCACCGATTCACAAAGGCGATGTTTTGGGTACGCTCAAACTCATGAACGGCGACAAATTGGTGGCACAGAAACCGGTGGTGGCATTGCATGACGTTGAAGCCAGTAACTGGTTCGGCAGAATGTGGGACGGTGTTCGGCTGTGGCTGAAATCTTTGTTTGCTTCATCAAGCTGAAATTTTAAGCATTGCTTGACGGCAAAACAGAAAAACACCCAAGCACAGATTACTTCATTCCATTAAAATTAAACCACAATAAATACCGAAATTTTTTTGAAATTTTTTCTCAGGCTGCACCTACTTATCATGCAAAGGAATCAATCATGAGTAAGAAAAATTACAGCAAACACGATGTTAAACACCATTTACACCCCTTTTCCGACAACGCAGCCCTGCAAGAAGAAGGGGTTCGCGTAATGGTAAAAGCCAAAGGTGTTTACGTGTATGACAACGACGGCAACGAAATCCTCGACGGCATGGCGGGTTTGTGGTGTGTTAATGTCGGCTACGGACGCAAAGAATTGGTTAGAGCGGCAAAAAAACAAATGGAAATTTTGCCGTTTTATAACACCTTTTTCAAAACCACTCACCCCGCAGCGGTGGAATTAACTGATAAATTGGTGGAAATCACCCCTGAGGGTTTTAATCATGTGTTTTACACCGGTTCAGGCTCGGAATCAGTAGATACCATGATGCGCATGGTGCGTCATTATTGGGCAAGCATCGGCAAGCCCGAGAAAAAAATCATTATCGGCCGCTGGAACGGCTATCACGGTTCTACCATCGGCGGTGCCAGTTTGGGCGGCATGAAAGGCATGCACGAACAAGGCGACTTGCCCATTCCAAACGTGGTGCATATCGAACAGCCGTGGTATTACGGCTTGGCAAAAGACAATGAAACAGCGGGAGAATTCGGCATTCGCGCCGCCAACTGGCTGGAAGAAAAAATTACGGAATTGGGTGCGGATAAAGTGGCTGCGTTTGTGGGTGAACCCATTCAAGGCGCGGGCGGCGTGATTGTTCCGCCTGACGGCTATTGGCAGCGCATTGAAGAAATCTGCCGCAAGCACGATATTTTATTGGTGGCAGATGAAGTCATTTGCGGCTACGGACGCACCGGCAATTGGTTTGGGCATGAAACTTTCGGTTTCAAACCGGATATTTTCACCACCGCTAAGGGCTTATCATCAGGCTATATTCCCATCGGCGCGGTGTTGGTGAACGACCGCGTGACAGAAGGTTTATTGGCAGGCGGTGAATTCAATCACGGCTTTACCTACAGCGGACACCCCGTTGCCGCCGCCGTGGCACGGGCTAATTTGGACATTTTGGACAATGAAGAAATCGTGGATCGCATTCACGATAAAATCGGTCCATACATGAAAAAACGCTGGCAGGAAACATTTGAGCCGTTTAAATATGTTGGCGACATTCGCAGTGTGGGTTTAATGTGCGGTTTCACGCTGGTCAAAAACAAGGAAACACGTGAGTTTTTCCCCAATACCGGCGAAACCGGCTTAATTTGCCGCGATATTTTCTTCAAAAACAACTTAATCATGCGTGCCTGCGGTGATCACATCGTCGCGGCTCCGCCTTTGGTTATCAGCAAAAAAGAAATTGACCACATGCTTTCAATTGCCGCCAAATGTATGCGTGAATTTGAAGTAAAAATGGATCAAATTTTGGCAAAACAAGATCAAGATTAAACCGACGCTGTCATGGCGCGGCACAAAGTAAAAAATGCAGTCTTACTTGATGCCGCGCCGCAGCCGAAACAGCAAATCGGCACACCGCCAAATAACAGCGATTTATTGTGGTATGCGCGCATCTTGCCTTTTCAGGCTGCCTGAAACCATGCCTGCAACCTGCCAATCGCTTTCTTTACAGCGGGGATAATTAATGCGATGTATTTGTATTTGATACTGCTTTGCTGTTCAAACCACATATTATTACCGACGGTTGCAGCAGCACATCGTTTTGCCGTAAACAATGATTGATGTAAACGATTTTGTTGTTTGGCTGTATGATATGCCCGCAACTGCGTCCCTTTTTCAGGCAGCCTGAACTTATCTTTGCCGGTATTTCAATTCATGAACCAAACACCTTCCCGTCTCCTGCCCTTGTTGTTGGCCATTGCTATTTTCATGCAAATGCTGGACGCCACCATTCTCAACACCGCTTTGCCGAAAATCGCCGAAGATTTGCACGAATCGCCGCTGCACATGCAATCGGCGATTATTGCTTACGCGCTCACGCTGGCGATTATGATGCCGCTGTCCGGATTTTTGTCCGACAAAATCGGTACACGCCGCTTATTTCTGAGTTCTTTGGTGCTGTTTGTTTTGGGTTCTTTATTGTGTGCGGCTTCAGGCAGCCTGAACATGCTGGTGATATCGCGGATTATTCAGGGCATGGGCGGGGCAATGCTCACACCGGTAGCGCGCTTGGTGATGATGCGTGCTTATGATAAATCACAGTTATTTAATGTGATGAATTTTGCGGTGATGCCCGCTTTAATCGGCCCCGTATTGGGGCCTGTTGTCGGCGGCTATTTGGTGGATTATGCCAGCTGGCATTGGATTTTCCTGCTGAATATTCCCATAGGATTAATTGGTGTGGCGTTTGCATGGAAAGTCATGCCGGAATTTAAAGAAACCGAAAGCCATTTCGATGGCGTGGGATTTTTCTTGTTTGCCGCCGCCGCGTTTTGCCTCAGCGCGGCGTTTGAAGTGATGTCGCACCCAAACGCACATTTATTCAGCCTGCTGATGGCATTTTCAGGCGGCTTGGCGTTAATCGCCTATTGGTATCACGCAAAAAAATACGAATCGCCGCTTTACGGCTTGGATTTGTTTTTGGTACGCACCTTTCGGCTGGGATTAATCGGCAATTTAGTCAGCCGTTTGGGCATGAGTGCCTTGCCGTTTTTGCTGCCTTTATTACTGCAAGTTGCGTTCGGTTACCAAGCCAGCACCGCCGGCTGGCTGCTTACGCCCTTGGCTTTGGCTTCGTTGGTAACCAAATCGGTGATTAAACCAATAATGAGCCGATTCGGCTACCGCAATACTTTGGTTGTGAACACCTGTCTGATCGGCTTGTTAATCATGAGCTTGGCATTAATTACTGCGCAAACGCCGCTGTGGATACTGATTATTTTGCTCTCATTGATGGGCGCGGCAAATTCCCTGCAATTCACGGCAATGAACACAATCACCATTGCCGACTTGCGCGACAACCAAGCCAGCAGTGGCAGCAGTTTAATGGGCGTGAATCAGCAGCTGTCCATCAGCTTCGGCATTGCCATCGGTGCTTTATTGCTGCAAACATTCAGCACAGCCGCCATTGCCGCCGATGATATTTCCGTTGCATTCAAAATATCCTTTATGATTATGGGATTGCTCACCATGCTTTCCGCTTGGGTATTTGCCCGTTTGCACACACACGACGGTCAAAATTTAGTACACAAAAATCAACAGAAAAACACATGAATATACTTTCCGCCGACAACCTCTGCCTCGCACTCGGCCATGTCGCCCTATTAGACCGCGCCTCTTTCCAGCTGGACGCGGGTGAAAAAGTAGGACTCATCGGGCGCAATGGTGCGGGCAAATCCTCGTTTTTAAAAGTGCTGGCAGGCGTGATTCACGTTGATGACGGCCATATCACCACACAAAACGGCTTAAAAATCGTCTATGTCCCGCAAGAATCGTTTTTTGACAACAACGCCACCGTATTTGACACCGTTGCCGAAGGCTTGGGTGAAGTGCGTGATTTACTGCGCGACTACCATCGCATCAGCCAACAACTGGCACACACCCATTCTGACGCCGATTTAAAACAACTCAACGAATTGCAAACCCAATTGGAAAATCTGGGCGGCTGGCAATTTGACGCATTAATCGGGCAAACCTTAGGGCAATTGGGGCTGCCTGAAAACGAAGTCATCGCCAATCTCAGCGGCGGACAAAAAAAGCGCGTGGCACTGGCACAGGCATGGGTGCAGAAACCCGATGTTTTATTATTGGACGAACCGACCAATCACTTGGACATTGATGCGATTATTTGGCTGGAAAACCTGTTAAAAGGCTTTTCAGGCAGCCTGATTGTCATCACCCACGACCGCCGTTTTCTCGATAATATTGCCACCCGTATTGTCGAACTTGACCGCGGCATTTTGCGTTCCTACCCGGGCAGTTTCAGCCAATACAGCGATAAAAAAGCGCAAGAATTGGCAGTGGAAGCCGAACACAACCGCTTGTTTGATAAATTTCATGCCCAAGAAGAGGCGTGGATACGCAAAGGCATCGAAGCGCGGCGCACCCGCAATCAAGGCCGCGTGAAACGCTTGGAAGCATTGCGCCAGCAACGCACAGCGCGGCGCGAAGTACAAGGACGCGTATCATTTAATTTAGCAAAAGGTGAACAAAGCGGACGCATTATCGCCGAATTGGAACACGCCGATTTTGCTTACGGCGATAAAATCATCATGAAGCATTTCAGCGGCGTAATCCAGCGCGGCGACAAAATCGGCTTAATCGGCGCAAACGGCGTTGGCAAAACCACATTTTTACGGTTAATTTTGGGTGAATTACAACCAACGGGCGGCAAAATCCGCTTGGGCAGCAAGCAAGAAGTGGCTTACTTTGATCAATTCCGCCAAGGTTTAAACGAAAACGACACCGTGTTTTATACCCTCGGACAAGGCAATGATTTTGTTGATGTCGGCGGCAAAAAGAAACACGTCATGAGTTATCTGGAAGATTTTTTATTTCACCCCGCCCGCGCCCAAAGCCCGGTCAGCTCGCTTTCAGGCGGCGAACGAAATCGCCTGTTGCTGGCAAAATTATTCACCCGCCCCGCCAATATTTTGGTGCTGGACGAACCCACCAACGATCTGGACATCGACACCCAAGAACTATTGGAAGATTTACTGCGCGATTATGCCGGCACAGTCTTTTTGGTCAGCCACGACCGCATGTTTTTGGATAACGTGGTTACCCAAAGCATCGTGTTTCAAGGCAATGGCTGCCTGAAAGAATACATCGGCGGCTATCAGGATTTTGCCGACGCCCAAGCGCGTGAACAGCTGATTGCCGCTGCCCAAACTGCGCCGAAAAACACAGCGGCGGTATCGAACGATAAGAAAACCGCCAAACCCAAACGCAGTATAAAATTGTCATACAACGAACAACGCGAATTAGACGGGCTGCCTGAAGAAATTGATGCCTTAGAACAAGAACAAGCCGAACTGATTCAACGCTTAAGCGACCCCGAAGTGTTCAAAACCGACTACCAAGCCGCCGCACAATGGCAAAACCGTAGCGCGGAAATTGAAGAATTGCTGTTGGAAAAATTAGAACGGTGGGCGATACTGGAAGCGAAACCGCAGTAAAGAATAATCCGCTGAAAAACAATTGCTTATCCATTTACCAATACAGGAAAAACCAATGAAATTTGCCACTGAAGCCATTCACACCAGCTACAACCCCGACGAACACAACCGCGCCATTATGCCGCCGATTTATCAAAACAGCATGTTTTGCATGAAAGAAATCGGCGAAGATATTCCGTTTCGTTATGCCCGCATCGCCAACCCCACCCGCACCATTCTGGAAAACACCCTCGCCTCCTTGGAACACGGCTGCGCGGGTTTTGCCTATGCCAGCGGCATGGCGGGTATTGACGCGATTTGGCGTACATTTTTGCGCCCGGGCGACACCATTGTTGCGGTAGCGGACATTTACGGCGGCGCGTATGACTTGCTCACCGGAATTTATGCCGCTTGGGGCGTGAATGTGTTGTTTGCCGATTTAAGCGATGCACACGCACTGGATAAAATACTGGCAGAAAACACCGTTAAAATGCTGTGGCTGGAAACACCAAGCAACCCTTTACTGCGCTTGGTGGACATCGAAGTTTTAGCGGCAAAAGCCAAAAAACACGGCGTGCTTGTGGGCGTGGACAATACTTTTGCCACACCGTATCTGCAAAATCCGTTGGATTTGGGTGCAGATGTGGTGTTTCACTCTGCCACCAAATATCTGGGCGGACATTCCGATGTGTTAATGGGCGCGGCAGTCGTTAAAAATCCCGAATTGGCAAATGCTTTGCGTAGCACCACAATCAACACAGGTGCAATAGCAGGACCGATGGACTGCGCATTGGTGCTGCGCGGCATCAAAACACTGGCGGTGCGCATGGACAAACACCAGCAAAACGCCGCCGAACTTGCCCGCCGTTTACAGCAGCATGAAGCTGTTGAAAAAGTGTTTTATCCCGGGCTGCCTGAACACGAGCACCACGAATTGGCAAAAAAACAAATGCGCGGCTTTGGCGGCGTGGTATCCGTTTATTTAAAAAACAACAGCAGAAAAGCCGCCAATACAGTGATTAAACACATGGAATTGGTGCAAATGGCGTCCAGCTTGGGCGGCGTGGAAAGTTTGGTGAACCACAGCGCAAGCCAATCGCACAGCGGCATGAGTGCCGAAGTAAAAACCGCCTTGGGTATCCGCGAAGGATTATTGCGTTTTTCTGTCGGTATTGAAGACATTGATGATATTTGGCACGATATTCAAACTGCCTTAAATCAGCTGAATCGGTGAATGATTTGTACACGCATTATGATACTTTGGGTGTAGCCAAAACCGCATCGGCAGAAGTGATTCGGGCGGCATACCGCGCCTTATCGCAAAAATACCACCCTGACCGCAACCCCGATAACGCATCGGCGCACGACTTAATGAGCGGCATCAACGAAGCCTATGCGGTGTTGTCTGATGAGCAAAAAAGGCGTGAATACGATGTTTGGCTGGCACGGCGGCAATTGCTAATCAGCGCAGCACCGCATCGCGTTACTTACCCGAGCTTGCGCCGAAGCCAGCCGTTTGACCGCACCGCGGTATTGCCGCTGCCCGGCGGCAGCAAAAAAAGCCATTCAGTGTGGTGGTGGATTGCCGGTGCGGCATTGTTGTCGGCAGGATTGATGTTTGGCTACTTAAATTACATACCGACAACGGCAGACACCGATGCACTTGCCGTAAAAACCGCACCAAACGGACAAGCATTTCCGCTTCAGGCAGCCTATGTTTCCGGTTATCCGATTTTGGCAGAACACGGCGATAATTTGATTCGTGTGGACAGCAGCAGCCTGAATACAGCCGTGTTTGCCCAATTATTTGAATTACGCGACGGAAAATTCAAAGCCATTCGCTCGTTCTATCTGCCCGCCGGCGGTATTTTTGACATCGGCAAAATCGGCGACGGCGATTTCAGCCTGCATTATCAGCGGCTGGACAGCGGTGAATGGCAGGTAAGCGATACAGTGGAAATACGCAACACCGAGAAAAGCCGTCAATACCGCGAAATTGAGGTACGTTTATAGAAATATTTATGATCAAATGACTTTCTTTTTTAGTATGCAGCAAGCCGAAAAAATTAGGGATATGACTCCTTTTTAGACATTTTAATGCCTTGTTTGGTTGTCATGTCCCTTATTTTTTAGAGGCTGTACTGGGTAACTATTCTTTAAGCACAGTAAATGGCAAATTATCTTTATATAATTTAATTATTTAATATGTAGTTAATATAATACTATGAGAAGATTGGAAAAATTTTATGTCATATATAATTTTTGATGTTGTTTCAGTTGTCATAAATGTTGTTTCAGTTGTCATAATAATCATACTCATACTGATGAAACTATTTAATTTAATTAAGCATTACTTGGCTTTATATTTTTCTTTACCAGAGAAAAAGAAAACTAAAGTCAAATTTTTAATAACAACGATGATTGTTATTTTGCTGGGATATTCCCTATACCGAATTTATACTGAAATCAATATAAAACCTTATCGGTATTGGTATCAGCTGGTAGATAAAAATCCAAAGCCTTGGAATGTTTCATTCGAGGAATTTTCACGTAGAAATCGTGAAGGTTATTGTTGGGCAGACAGAAAAACCTACACAAAGGAAGAATTGAACAATAAAGCGATTATCAGCTACGTAAAAATGGAATTGTTAAAAATGCAATCCCTTAAAGAGGGTTGGATAAGAGAAGCTGGTGGAGGTTATGAAGAAAGATCATATCTAGGTAGATTTTTTTCCGAATCAGGTTGTGGTAGATTTGGATGTAAAGTACTAATGATAAGTCCTCTGTTAATAAATAGATCTCCTGTGTTTGAAAAAGCACAAAAATTAATGCAAGAAAATGTACAAAAAAATATTGAGATTAACCAAGAATTCTCATTTAACTTGTATGATAAAGATAGGCTTAATCTTATAGATGAATTAAAGGAAGTAAATTCAATAGAAATAAAAGATGATCATGATTTTTTATCATATATTAAAAATCACAACGATTTTATTATTGCTGGTATGGAAAAAAGCAATATAGTATTATCTTTAATGTTTAATAAAAGTATTTTTATTGTATCAAATCAAGATAAGGATATCAACCAAGAAAAACTCCGGATTTATAATTCAGGAATAGATGAATATTTTCCTGATTCATCTATTCCAAAAAATATCGATATTCATGATTATGGTGTTGGTTTATATTATTTTTTTCCTAAAAAAATTTATTTATATGAAAAGAAATATACACAAGAAAATGGTAAGGAAATTTTATTTAAAAATTTAGATAATTTAGATAATAGTATTTACTATGCAATTAATAATTGTGGAGATTTATTGATTAAGCCGGAGTATATTCTGGAATCTAAATGGATAGATTATCTTAAAGAAATATTTGGTAATACTAAAGTTAATTGGATTGAATTAATCAATGATTAGTATAATTTTCTTAGTACCGTTATATTTTCTACTCATCTTTTCAACCTTTGGAGAACGATTATGCCCAACTATTACAATATCAATAGCGGTAAAGATTTGGCTACTGTTGATAAAATACTAATAAATAGATTTTCAATTTACTATCAGATAAATCATTATAAATTCTAGTTATTGTTATTTTTTAAATTTAGGTAAAACACCATGAGTTTTTATGATTTATTATTAGTAATACCCATAGCAATTATTGGGATTAGTGTTTTGATAACCTATTTTTTTATTCACACCCTAAATTAAGGGTGCTGGGGGTTATTATCCTTGTTAGCTATCCAACGTATTACTGGTTAAAAGAAAAATCTGATTTATTCGAGTATTTGAATCATTATACCAACTGGCAGCAATTATTGGATAAAAACCCAAAGCCAAAAAATATATCATTTGAGGAATTTAGCCGTAAAAACCGAGCAGGTTTCTGTTGGAAAGATCATAAAACCTATACTCAAGAAGAGTTAAGAAAGAAAGCTATATTGAGCTATCTAGAAAGTCAATTAAAAATGAAGCAAATGGCTGTTAAAGGCAAACGATACAGCAATAGAAAAAATTATTTTGGTTATAGTATAAAAGATTGTGATGATAAATGGGGTTGCCGTATTTTTTTAATAAACAAACAGCTTGTTGATAAACCGAATGGTATGAATACAGAAAAAAATATAACAAATAGAGATGATTTAAATAAAATAGAGATAATTAAAATATTAAATAAAAATTTAAACACAAACCAATTAAAGCCAACAGAAATAACTTTACAAAATTTACTGTACATTCAAGATGTTAGTAGCAATTCTACAAGTAATGATTATATAATAATAGATACTGATGTTGGATTTAATTACTCTGTTTATACTTTCCAAGAAGATTTTTCTGTTTTGAGTAAAGCTCAATTTGAAGTAATATCCAGAAAAAAGCCTAATAAATGGGATTTTGATGTGGGAGATGGCATTTTTTCCAGAGTAAGTTATATTCCTTCAGAAATTAATATCAATGATTACGGCGTTGGGAATTATTATTTTTATATAAAATCATTTGGTTTCGGAGAAAATAGAAATGAATCCAAAATAGAAGAATGGTTCTTTATTGATAACTGCGGTAATTTATTACACCGTCCTTATTATCGTAGTTCCTCGGTATTTTGAAAATTTTAACTTTATTTTCATTCACAACCTACTAGGAGCAGATTATGAGTAATTATTACGATAAAAATGTTGGCAGAGACTTAGTCACTGTTGATGAAATACTGTCTATGTATTTATGGGATTCTAAAACCCCGCCATCCGGAAGTGATTTAAAAGATGATAAATGGATTCGGGATTCAAATGCACTAGGAAAGCCATTGCAAATTAATGCACAAGAATATATGGATTATGGCGCCGGTAGATTTGCTTCATCGGTAAATGCCTTAATTTTAATCAATAAATAGCATGATGAAATATAATATAAAATACACGATATAGATTATTATGTATTGAAGACAATTTAACAGTAGCACAATAAGGTAAAATTTTATGTATGCTATTAGTTTATTTATTATAATGGGATTTATTTTTTTTATTCCAATTTTTTCTTGGCTATTATTTATTTTTTTAAAAGCAATAAATAATAAATTTTCATTTGCTTTTAGATTAATTTTTGGTATTGAAATTCCAAATAAATATTTAAAAATAATACCGATATCTGGATTATTTCTTATTTATTCATGCTTAATTTCAATGATGTTGTTAAGTTGCAATGGATATTGTTTTCAGCAAAATGGTTTTCAAAGGAATTTGTTTTCTGATGAATATTTAGAAAATCAAGCTATTCGTCTTGTTTTGAAAGATAATAGACGATGTAAAGGGGATAGCTGTATAGAATCTGAAATGCAGAGTAAAGACATCACTCAATTTAGATTGGAAAATCCGAATTGTTGCCGTTATGTATATATGATTGAAGAGGATTTAGAAGACAGAGATATTGAAATTATACCATCTGATATTTTTAAATTTAAGGGTAGCTTTCTTAGTAGATTGAAAGGTAATTTATATGGATTTATCAAAGTTCAATATAGTATAAAAGATAAAAATGGGAAAAAACAGCGGTTTAGGCAGTATTTTCCTGTTACCAATTGCGGTAAGGTTAGAATGTTTGAAAAAGAAGATTTGTTTTTTAGTAATTAATGGGAATTATTTTATATAATTTAATATTATGAGAAGATTGGAAAAATTTTATGTCATATATAATTTTTAATGTTGTTTCAGTTGTCATAATAATCATACTCATACTGTTGAAACTATTTAATTTAATTAAGCATTACTTGGCTTTATATTTTTCTTTACCAGAGAAAAAGAAAACTAAAGTAAAATTTTTAATAACAGCGGTGATTGTTATTTTGTTGGGATATTCTCTGTACCGAATTTATACTGAAATCAATATAAAACCTTATCGATATTGGTATCAGTTCGTGGATAAAAATCCAAAGCCTTGGAATGTTTCATTCGAGGAATTTTCACGTAGAAATCGTGAAGGCTATTGTTGGGCAGATAAAAAAACCTATACAAAGGAAGAGCTGAAAGAAAAAGCGATTGTCAGTTACATAAAAATGGAATTATTGAAAATGAAATCGCTTAGAGAAGGCTGGATAAGAGAAGCTGGCGGAGGCTATGAAGAAAGATCATATTTAAGTAGATTTTTTTTCAAATCAAATTGTGGTAAATTTCAATGTAAGGTATTGATGATAAGCCCTCTGTCAATAAATAGATCTTCTGTATTTGAAAAAGCACAAAAATTAATGCAAGAAAGTGTACAAAAAAATACTGAAATTAACCAAGAGGCTTCATTCAATTTGTATGATAAAAATAGGGATTACCTTTTAAGCGAGCTGCATAAAGTAAATTCAATAGAAATAAAAGATAATCATGATTTTTTATCACACATTAAAAATCATAACGATTTGATTGTTGCAGGTATAGAAAAAAGTAACAAAAACCTATTTTTAATGTTCAGTGCATATTCTTTGATTATATCGAGCCAAGATAAGGGTATTAACCAAGGAAAATTCAGTTCAACAATGGATGAATATTTTCCTGATTTATCTATTCCAAAGAATATCGATATTCATAATTATGGCGTTGGTTTATATTATTTTTCTCCTAAAAAAATTAATTTACATGAAAAATATGAACAAGAAGATCCACAAAAATATGGTAAGAAAATTTTATTTAGAAACTTAGATAATAATATTTATTATCCAATTAATAATTGTGGAGATTTATTGGTTAAGCCAGTATATTTTCTGGAATCAAGATAGGGCAGGTTTTTTAAAAAAATATTTTAGAATAATCTAAAATATTAAACAAATTTAGTTAAGCAATTGTTTATATCATTTACTTAGTATCATCATATTTCCACTCATTTTTACCAACCTTTTGGAGAACGATTATGCCCAACTACTACAATATCAATAGCGATAAAGATTTGGTTGCTGTATGATAAGGTAATAATAAATAGATTTTAGATTTATCATCAGGTAAATCATTATAAATTCTAGCTATTATTATTTTTAAATTTAGGTAAATACTATGGCTTCTTTTTTTTCGGTATTAGTAATCTCCATAATACCCATATCAATATACATAATAATCATTGGGATTATTGGAATTGGTGGTTGGATAATCTATTTTCTTTATTCACAACCTAAATTAAGGATATTATCTATTTTTATACTTCTCAGTTGTCTAACATATTATTGGCTGATTGAAACCAACATAAAGCCTTATCAGTATTGGTATCAGCTGATGGATAAAAATCCAAAGCCTTGGAATGTTTCATTCGAGGAATTTTCACGTAGAAATCGTGAAGGCTATTGTTGGGCAGACAAAAAAACCTATACGAAAGAAGAATTGAAAGAAAAAGCGATTATCAGTTATATAAAAATGGAATTGTTGAAAATAAAATCCCTCAGGGAAGGTTGGATAGAATCAGTCGGTGGATATTATGAAGAAAGATCGTATTTAGGTAAATTATTTTTCAGAGGAGAAGATTGTAGAAGATTTAGATGCGAAATACTGATGTTAAATTATTTATTAGTAAATAGATCTCCTGTATTTGAAAAAGCACAAAAATTAATACAAGAAAACGCACAAAAAAATACCAAAATTAATCAAGAGGTATTATTTGATTTATATGATAAAAATAGCTATTATCTTTTAACCGAGCTGGATAAAATGAATTCAATAGAAATAAAAGATGATTATGATTTTTTATCATACAATAAAAAATATAATGATTTAATTATTGTGGGTAGAGAAGGTGACAATAAAAGGCTATCTTTAATGTTTAGTACATATTCTTCAGTTATATCAAACCAAGATAAAGCTATTGATCAAAGAGAACTTAAGTCAGTAATGAATAGATATTTCCCTAGTTCATCTATTCCAAAGAACATTAATATTCATGATTATGGTGTTGGAGTATATTATTTTTTCCCTAACAAAATTTATTTAGATGAAGAAGACACACAAGAAGATTCTCAAAAATATGGTAAGAAAATTTTATTTAGAGACTTAAATAATAATATTTATTATCCAATTAGTAATTGTGGGGATTTATTGATTTATCCGGTATATTCTATGGTGAGGTAGAATAAGTTATTCTAAAGAAATATTTCTAAGAACCTATGTTAAAAAAATTCTTAATAAAATCATATGATATCAAAAAACGACTCAATCATCGCCCATTGGCTATCTGTCAAATCACTCGGGTACATAAAGGATTACCTACTATCTTGGTTTATCTGCCAATTATACACCATATGATTTTATTAAGAATTTTTTGAACATGGGTTCTAAGTAATTTAAAATATTAAGGGACAAGACAACCAAACAAGGTAAAAACAAGACAACTAAATTTTCTCGGTTCTAAACCATTTAAGCAAGATTTTATAGATATTTTGCTCTCTATGGTTAAAACGAAACTCAGTTTCTTTAAGATGAATTTCAAATAAGTGCTTATGAATACCTTTAAACTTCGCCAAGCGGTGTTTAGCGAAGCCCCAAAAGCTTTCAATACCGTTTACATGATTGCCCTTACCGTCGGAAAATTCATCATTACCATGATTGACACGAAAATGCTTTTCAAAACCCACATCAACCAAACCGTCGTAACCGCGCCAGCCATCTGTATGGAGAACGCTGTTAATATC
>NZ_JQKE01000067.1 GCF_000745895.1 Stenoxybacter acetivorans DSM 19021
AAAACAACCTATGAACAACGATTATATATCAGCAGCTTATCAAACAATGCCGAATTGTTGAATCACGTCATACGCCTGCATTGGCGCATTGAAAACAGTTTGCATTGGTGCATGGATATTGCTTTTAAAGATGATCAAATGCGAGCCAGAAATGGCTTCGCTGCTCATAACTTAGCCATATTACACCGCATATCTCTTAACCTAATCCGCCTATCACCTGTGAAGCGCAAAGGTGGCATTAAAGTACAGCGATTACTGGCGGCTACCTCTGATAATTACCGTGAGCAACTACTGAAACTGTGTTAAATCTTTCATGCGATTGCCCTGCAAAGCGCCCCACATAACGGGCGTAATAGACCATTTTTTCATATAATCTATGCCTCGTTTTTTATTATTTTTCGATAAATTTCTTCATACATGGAACAAAACAATTTACAAGTATGATCAACAGCCATGAAGCACCGTTTGATTATGGCATCTGATGTAAAAAGATGTGCAATGACACAATGCGGATACACAACGCGGCAAAAAAGAAAATCGCAGTCATGTTTTAAAAACAGACTGCGCTCAATCACCGCCGCAAAATCACCATGCTTTCAGCACCCATTCACCAATGGTTTGCTTCGCCTCCGCGCCCAAGCGGCGCCCAATGACTTTGCTGAATGGGTCTTCGGGAGAATAATCCACCAATTCAGGTGCTTTGATAACATCGCGGGCAACGCTGTACACATTGCCGAAATCGTCAATTAAACCGGTTTTTTTGGCTTCAATACCTGTGTAAACCCTACCGCTGAAAAGGTCGGGATTTCCGGCTTCTTGCAACCGTTCACCGCGTCCGAGCCGCACTGATTTGATGAATTCCTGATGAATATCATTAAGCATTCCCTGCCAAATGGCGGCTTGTTCGGGTGTTTCCGCGGTAAACGGATCACCCATGCCTTTATTCTCACCCGCAATTTTTAAACGGCGTTTCACACCGATTTTGTCCATGAGTTCGGTGAAGTCGAAACCGCCGCCTATCACACCGATGCTGCCCACCATGCTTGAGGGATCTGCATAAATTTTGTCGGCGGCAGCCGCGATGTAGTAACAGCCGGAGGCGCAGACATCTTCTGTCACCACATAAAGCGGTATATTCTTGTGTTCACTTTTCAAACGGCGCACCTCACCAAAGGCAATATTGGACACCACGGGCGAGCCGCCGGGGCTGTTGGCAAGAATAATCACGCCTTTGACGTTGGTATTATCGTAGGCTGCCTGCAAACCTTGACGCAATTGCGCCGCTTGGTCTGCCTCGCTGTCTATCGTGCCACTGAGTTTAATCACAGCGGTGTGCGGTTTAGACATATTGATTTTCACCTGCCCGCTGCGTCCCGACAAACCGCCGATCAGCATTAAAATCAACATCACCCACACCAGCCGCCATATCCATTTCAACCACCGTCCGCGGCGTTGTTCGCGATAAACCTGCATCAGCAGTTTTTCCAACATACCGCGCTCCCAAGTTTGGCTGCCGCTGCTTGTTTCGCCCTCAATCGGGCTGTCCAT
The DNA here is from genome assembly GCF_000745895.1 of Stenoxybacter acetivorans DSM 19021. Classification (GTDB taxonomy): domain Bacteria; phylum Pseudomonadota; class Gammaproteobacteria; order Burkholderiales; family Neisseriaceae; genus Stenoxybacter; species Stenoxybacter acetivorans. The sequence goes on from NZ_JQKE01000067.1 coordinate 1,549, forward strand.
GCCTTTGATTTTGATTTTCATTGAATTCGTTTGTCCTGTGTTTCATGTGTATCAGCAGCACCTTGTTTTAAAACCACAACGGCATGATTTTTCTGCCGTATGGCTGATGCCGCTACGCTGTTATGCCCTGCATCGGTTTTAAGATAACGGCACACCCAACCACTGTGCCAAATCACCCAAGTGCGCAAACAAGCCGACATGCGGGGCTTGCCGCAACATATCGGCACCGTGTGCACCGGTGCTGACTGCCGCCGCGTCTGCACCGGCATTGGCGGCAAGCCACAAATCGTGTGTGGTGTCGCCAATCATCAAAACTTCGCGCGGCTCTGTGCCCAATTCTTCGCAAATGGATAATACCATTTCGGGGTTGGGCTTGGCGGCGCATTCGTCCACCGTGCGCGTGGCGAGAAAATAATCGGCAATTCCGGTGTCGCGCAAACCCTTGGTTAAGCCTCGCCGTGATTTGCCGGTGGCAATTGCCAGCCAATAATGCTGCCGCAGCAAAGACAATACGCGCACAGTATCGGCAAACAACACCGTGCGATTGCCTGGGCTTAAGTAGTGGCGGCGGTAGTATTGCAGCAATTGCGGCAAATCGGCTTTGCGTGCTTTCGGCACCGCTTGGTGCAAGGCTTGCGCCAAATCCAAGCCAATCACACGGCGCACGGCTTCGTCATCGGGTTCTGGCAGCCCTGTTTGGCGGGCGGCGTATTGCGCTGAGGCAACAATTTGCGCCACTGAATCGGCAAGTGTGCCGTCCCAGTCGAAAATCAAAATTTTGTATTGTTTTATCATCATTATTCTGCATTTGAATGGTTATGCTGTGAAAACAAATGATGCGGGAATCTGCCTTTTGCCGTGTTATTCTGAATGAAATAAACGGCTGTATTTTACCCGTTATCACGCCTTTTTTATCTTTTCAGGCAGCCTGAAAGAATGTTTGCTTTACTCTTTACCGTGCGCCAATACCAGTAACAATTGCTGTAAATCCATCGGCAGCGGGGCATTCAGGTTCAGCGGCTCTCCCGACAAAGGATGCGGCAAAACCAATTCGGCGGCATGTAAAAACATGCGCTTTAAGCCAATTTTTTGCAACCGCTTGTTGGCTTGGTAATCACCATAGCGTTCATCGCCCGCAATCGGACAATGCTGCGACTGCATGTGAACACGGATTTGGTGGGTGCGTCCTGTTTTTAAAGTAGCTCGAAGCAAGCTTAAATCCGACAAGCCAATTTGGTGCAACAGGCTGCCTGAAAACCGCTGCAAAACATCAAATACCGTGTGCGCACTTTGCCCGTCTTCACCCACACGCACCATTTTTTCCCCTTGTGCGCCGACATATTTAACAAGCGGCAAGGTAACACGGCGGGTTTCTGCCTGCCACGCACCCACGCCCAATGCCAAATAGCTTTTTTGCGGCACATTCAACCGAATCATTTCATGCAACTTCACCAATGCACTGCGCTTTTTGGCAATCATCAATAAGCCGCTGGTGTCTTTGTCTAAGCGATGCACCAATTCCAAATACCGCGCTTGCGGACGGGCGCGGCGCAGCTGCTCAATCACCCCAAAACTCACGCCGCTACCGCCGTGTACTGCCACACCCGAAGGTTTGTTAATCACCAATAAGGCATCGTCTTCGTAAACAATGTCAAACACGCGCGGCGGTATCGGTTTTGCTGATGTATCTGCACTTGCCGCTGTGCGCACGGGCGGAATCCGCACCACATCACCCACATTCAGCCGATCTGTTCCTTTGCAGCGTTTTTTATTCAGGCGAACCTCGCCGCCGCGAATAATACGCTGAACATGGCTTTTCGGTACACCTTTGAGTTCACAGAATAAAAAATTATCCAACCGCTGACCTTCAGCCGTATCATCTATGGTGAGAAAACGCACCAAATCTTTGCTTGTTGCCGTCATCTTGCTTATAATCCGAAAAGTCTTTGTTGTGAAAACGGTAGGCTGAATCATGACGCAACCGTTCCAAACAGCACAAGCATTACCCGATTCGCGCTTCTTTCAGTGCCTGAAATCTGAGGCACTGGGAAGCAAAATATAACGTATTTATGTAAAAAACGCACTCAAATTAAGCAAAAGATACGGCTAAAGAAAAAGAATTATTCGATTGCCGTAATGAAACAAATGTAACCGTATTTGACTTCTTTTTCGCAAATTTTATGATGCTGCGAAAACCGAAATAAAAGAAAAAAACACCATTATCCGTTGCCGCCTGCGGCGGCGAATTGCCACGCAGCGGTTAATGTTTTAAACCAACAGCAGTGAACTGCGAACAAATATCTTTGTCTTTGCGCGGTTATCACACAACTCGCTGTTTTAACAGTAATTTAAAATAAGCAGCACAAGCGCATCGAAAAACCGGCGAATTTGTGCCGCCTTGATCTTTATTTTTTCTTTCAGCCGCATCATTCAGGCTGCCTGAAAAGTTTTTTTCAGACAAGCTGAATCATTCGGGTCAAATGCCAAATACATTGTTGTTTCTTGCTGTTTTGAGGTGCTGCCCAGAGGAACACCCATGAAACGCATGTTATTTAACGCCACACAAGCAGAAGAATTGCGCGTGGCGATTGTTGATGGTCAGAATCTCATCGATTTAGACATCGAAACCCTTGGCAAAGAACAACGAAAAGGCAATATTTACAAAGGCATCATCACACGCATTGAGCCTTCTTTAGAGGCTTGTTTTGTTGATTACGGTGCCGGCCGCCACGGTTTCTTGCCGTTCAAAGAAGTTTCCCGCAGTTATTTCCAAGATTACGAGGGCGGGCGCGCCCGAATTCAAGACGTGCTGGCAGAAGGCATGGAAGTCATCGTCCAAGTGGAAAAGGACGAACGCGGCAACAAAGGCGCGGCTCTGACCACGTTTATCAGCTTAGCAGGACGTTATTTGGTGCTGATGCCGAATAACCCGCGCGGCGGCGGTGTGTCGCGGCGCATTGAAGGCGAAGAACGGCAAGAGCTCAAAAGCGCGATGAGTCAGCTGGAAACCCCGCGCGGCATGAGCCTGATTGCGCGCACCGCCGGCATTGGGCGCAGTGCGGAAGAATTGCAATGGGATTTAAATTATCTGGCACAACTGTGGCAAGCCATTGAAGAAGCCGCACGGCAGCACAGCGAACCGTATTTACTGTTTATGGAAAGCGCGCTGCTGATTCGCGCCATTCGCGACTATTTTCAGCCCGACATCGGCGAAATTCTGATTGACAATCAAGAAGTCTATGAGCAAATCAGTGAATTTATGAGCTATGTGATGCCGGCATACATCGACCGCTTGCGCCACTACACTGATCACACACCGCTGTTTTCCCGCTTTCAAATCGAACACCAAATTGAATCGGCATTTTCGCGTTCCGTCCCATTGCCATCTGGCGGCGCAATTGTGATTGACCACACCGAAGCCTTGGTTTCCATTGACGTGAACTCTGCCCGCTCCACACGCGGTGCAGACATTGAAGACACCGCATTTAAAACCAATATGGAAGCCGCGGAAGAAGCTGCCCGACAAATGCGTTTGCGCGACTTGGGCGGCTTGGTGGTCATTGATTTTATTGACATGGAAAACGCCAAAAACCAGCGCGATGTTGAAAATACCCTGCGCGATGCCTTAAAACAGGATCGCGCACGGGTGCAAACCAGCAAATTATCGCGCTTTGGTTTACTGGAATTGTCTCGCCAACGCCTCAAACCTTCGCTGGGCGAAAGCAGCCACACCGCTTGCCCGCGTTGCGGCGGCACGGGTTTTATCCGCGGCATCGAATCCACTGCCTTGCATGTTTTGCGCATCATTCAAGAAGAAGCAATGAAAGGCAACACTGTTCAGGTTCACGCACAAGTGCCTGTTGACGTGGCAACTTTTCTGTTAAATGAAAAACGCGCCGAATTATTCGGCTTAGAAGAGCGTTTAGACGTTTCTGTGCTGTTGATTCCCAATCCGCACTTGGAAAATCCGCACTACGAAATCACCCGCGTACGCAACGACAACGCAGAAGAAGAATCACCGCCCAGCTACAAACAAGTCAGCGTTCCGGAAAACACCGAATCTTTGCCGTTTGCCGTCGGTCAGCCCAAACCGATGAAACCCGAGCCGGCAGTGAAAGGCGTGCGCCACAGCCAGCCTGCACCGATTGTAGAAAAAGCGGCAGAAAAAACACCGAGCGTGTTTGCCAAAATTAAAACGTGGTTTAGCAAAGTATTCTCATCGGCTGAAGAAACCAAACCCGTTGCAGAAAGCCAAGAAAACCAGCGGCACAACCAAAGACGCAATGCCGTGCCCCACAAAAAACCGCGCACACGGCAAGCAGCACTGCCGCGCCGCCATTCCGATCAAGACAATAACACCGACAGCAAAGCTGATAACAACAAAGACAACAACAAAACAGAATTGGGCAAACTGGACGCGGCAGCAAAACGGCGCAATGCCGAAGCAGCGTTGCGTAAAGCCGATTTGGCAGCAGCGCGTGCCAACGAAGCAAATAAAGGCGATGCTGCTGAAGAAACCAATGAAAACGACAACAATCGCCGTCGCCGCCGCAACACACGCAATCCGCGTAAAGACGACAACGCCTTATCTGTGCCGGCTGCCGCAACCGCCGTTCACGAAGCCATTGCCGAAGAAACCAATGAAAACACCGGTCATGAACCACTGATTATCACCCTGCCCACCGCATCGGCAGACGATACCGCCGTTTCCCGCCGCAAACCCAAAAATACGGCGGAGAAAACAGAGAATCGGCGCAAAAACCCAATCGGCAGAAAAGAAGGCCGACATATCCCGTCTGCCGCCAAAATTGTGCGCTACTTGAATATCCGCGATGCCGCTGACCGCGTAACCGCTGCCGTTGCGCATATTCTGCCGACAGATACGGTTACACCGCAAATCGACGCAGCTGCCAACAGTAATGCCGCGCTCAACAGTGGTGAGAATGAAAATAGGATTATTGAACAAGCCGCTTTCAATGTTCAGGCAGCCGCTGTGCATGTTTTGGCACAAATCAATACAACCGCCGATGTACATGAGAATACAGCCGCAATGGTGCATACGCCCGAGCCGGAACCTGCGGTATCAATAAGCGGTGAAGTCATGCAGCAAGTGGTTACGCAATCGCACCCAGATGCGCTGATTAACAGCGAAGCAACGGAGAAAATGCCTGCTAAACGCACCCGTCAGCAAGCCAAAGCCGAAGAAATTCATCAGTCTTCGCTGAAACCTGCCGAAGAAGCGGCTGCCTTGATTATGGTAGAAACCAAATCAGCAATGTTTGAATCTGATGTGTCTGATGCGTCTGAATCCATATTGCCTACACCTGAACCGATTCCGCCGAAAAACATCAGCCCCAAACCTGCCGACCTTACTGCCGAAAGCGGTTTGATTTTGGTGGAAACCAAAGCCGAAGCCTTGCTTCAGGCACAAAATGAACAGCCCGCTGTGTTGCTCGGCAAACCGCGCCGCAACGATAAACCGCATACCGTTTATACCGAGCAGACCACCGCGCCCTTACAGCAAGTGGAAACCCGATAAGCACTCGAAGGCGGAGGTGTTTCCGCCTTTGTTTTAACGAAAGCGGATTCATCGGTTCGTCCGCTTGTTTTATACTCACTGCCGATTTTTCCCGCAACCGATTTTCAGGCAGCCTGAATTTTAGTGGAGCAACAGCATGATTTGTGATTTGAGCAAAATAACCTGTATCGAAGACTTGCGCCGCGTTGCCAAACGCAAAGTACCGAAAATGTTTTATGACTACGCGGATTCGGGTTCATGGACAGAATCCACTTACCGCGCCAACAGCCGCGATTTTCAAAGCGTTTATTTTCGTCAGCGCGTTTTAACCGACATGACCCACCGCAGCCTCAAAACCCAAATGCTGGGGCAAGACGTAACCATGCCTGTTGCACTCTCGCCCACGGGCTTGGCGGGTATGCAGCGTGCCGATGGTGAAATTCTGGCGGCACGTGCCGCTGAAAAATTCGGCGTACCGTTCACCTTATCCACCATGTCGGTTTGCTCAATTGAAGACGTTGCCGAGCACACGTCCGCACCGTTTTGGTTTCAATTGTATGTGATGCGTGACCGCACTTTTATGCTGGATTTAATCCGCCGCGCCCGCGAAGCCAACTGTTCAGCCTTGGTATTAACCGCCGATTTGCAAGTACTCGGACAGCGGCACAAAGACATCAAAAATGGCTTATCCACACCGCCCAAGCCCACACTGCGCAACTGGCTCAATTTGGCAACCAAGCCCGAATGGTGCTTAACCATGCTGAACACCAATCGGCGTACTTTCCGCAATATCGTCGGACACGCGCCCAATGTGGATAATGTGTCCTCTTTGTCAGAGTGGACAGCAGAGCAATTCGACCCGCGTTTGAGCTGGGACGACGTGGCTTGGATTAAAGACGCTTGGGGCGGCAAATTGATTATCAAAGGAATTTTGGACGCAGAAGATGCGCAATTGGCAGTAAAACACGGCGCAGATGCCATTGTGGTGTCCAATCACGGCGGCCGCCAGCTTGACGGCGCACCCGCCACAATCAAAACCCTGCCGTCGATTGTATCGGCAGTGGGCAAAGACATTGAAGTCTGGCTCGACAGCGGCATTCGCAGCGGTCAAGATGTGTTAAAAGCCATCGCCTTGGGTGCAAAAGGCACGATGATTGGGCGGGCGTTTCTGTATGGCTTGGGCGCATACGGCGAAGACGGTGTAACCCGTGCTTTGGAAATCATTTACAACGAAATGGATATTTCCATGGCGTTTTGCGGACACACCAACATTAACACCGTAAACAAAGATATTTTGATTACAGAATCCAATGAATTCTGTCGGTTTTAAACCAAGCAAACCCACAGGCTGCCTGAAAAAAGATTGACAAGGTATTTGCTGCCAAATCAAGCACTCAGCAATCCATTTGCGGCACACAAGCCGTGTGCAATATTTCAAATTTCAGGCAGCCTGAAAAACAGAAGCCTTATTTATCACCATGGTGAATAAGGCAAATATCGGCACAGCAATTTATCCGTTCAACCCAAAACAATCAACAGGCATCAAAACAAACCTGCGCCCAGTAGCAATAATCGGTATTTTTGAATTTCAGGCAAATCATCGGCATAAAAAATGGATATTTTATTGTTTATCAAAGCCCTAATTTTAGGCATTATCGAAGGTTTAACCGAATTTCTGCCCGTATCCAGCACAGGGCATTTAATTGTTTTTGCCGATTTATTGAATTTTTCCAGCAAGGAAAAAGTATTTGAAATTGCGATACAACTGGGTGCGGTTTTGGCTGTGGTATTTGAATATCGGGCGCGGTTTTGGCACGTGCTGACTCATGTCGGCAAAGAAGCGCAAACCAACCGCTTTGTACTGAACTTAATCATCGCGTTTATTCCCGCCGCCGTCATCGGTTTACTGTTTAGCAATAACATCAAAACTTACTTGTTTAACCCGATAACGGTTGCGGCGGCGTTGGTGATTGGCGGCTTATTGATTTTATGGATAGAAAAACGCCAAAGTGCCCGTACACCCAAAGTATTGCGCGTGGAAGACATGCGCCCGAAAGATGCTTTGGTGGTGGGTTTGGCACAGGTTTTGGCTTTGATTCCCGGCACATCACGTTCAGGCAGCACCATTATGGGCGGTATGCTGTGGGGCTTGGAGCGCAAAGCGGCAACGGAATTTTCTTTTTTTCTGGCAGTGCCGGTAATGATCGCCGCCACGGGCTACGACATCTTCAAACACTACCAAAATTTTTCTTTACAAGACAGCTTATTGATTATCACAGGTTTTGCGGCGGCTTTTGTTGCCGGTTTAATTGCGGTTAAAGCCTTATTAAAATTTATTTCACACAAAAACTACGTACCGTTTGCTTGGTATCGCATCGTATTTGGCGGCGTGATTTTGCTGACTTGGGCTTTGGGCTGGGTGGCTTGGGGTTGAGTGATGCGGCAGTGTTTTAAAAAATAATACGCATCGTTTTTAATGCCATAACAAATAATGTGGTTTCGGTTTTTTCAGGCTGCCTGAAAACAAAGTGTTTACCATTGTGAGTAGCTGCAAACAGTTGCAGACGGCACAGCAATCCCGCTTTTAATACTCCGTGCCAACGCCGTATTCACCAACACAGCAGGTAAGAGCTTCACTTTCGCCGCTTATTCGTTCCACGTGTGTTTTATTTTATCCAAAGCGCGGCGATCTCGTTTGGTTGGGCGGCCTTCGGGGTAAGCAAGGCTGGCGCGATCTGCTTTTGCCAACAATTTCTGCTCTTCGCGTTTGGCGGCAACCGCCAAATCTTCTTGATAAAGCTGCTGTGCCTCAGCAGCGGGGCGGCGCATGTGGTTGAGTTTTAAGACAGTGATTTTGTACGGCAGTGAATTCAGGGTCAAATCAATTTTATCGCCCGCCGCAATGTTTTTGCTGTTTTTCACTTTTGCACCGTTCACCAAAACCCGTCCCAATTCAATGTGCTTTTGTGCCAAAGCACGGGTTTTAAAAAACCGTGCCGCCCAAAGCCATTTATCCAAGCGCATGGCGTTGTTATCGTTTGTATCAGTCATGATGATTTGTTGTTCATTTATTGAGTGCGCAATATTAGCAGAGATTCAAGTGTTTTACCGCCGCCGTCGTTGGCTCTCTTTTACACTTTAGCGATTGATTTCGGACTCCACACCCAGAAGATTCTTGCGCTTTTCATCACCCTGTTTTGCCAAACGATGCCATTTATCTGCTTCCTGTTCATCTTTCGGCACACCTTGACCCGAGCGGTACATATTGCCGAGAAAATATTGCGCGGACACATTTCCATGCTCGGCTGCCAAGCGAAACCATTTGGCGGTTGCTTGATCGTCTTGCGCCACACCTTGACCTTTGTCGTACATTACACCCAGATTATTCTGAGCAATCGCATCACCTTGTTCCGCCAATAGTTGCCATTCCCGCAAAGCAGCGGCGTAATCTTGATGCTGATATGCTGCCCATCCTTCCTCAAATCCTGCGGCAGCAAAATTGGGCAGCAACAAAGCCAATATAAAACCGCCGCGATACAAAAGGGATATAAAGTTGGTTTGTGGTTTCTGATGTTTTATGTTTTTTCCTGCGTCTTTCCATTCGGTTTTTTTAATCATGAATAATCATACCAAAATCCTTTTTTAGCGTATTGCCGAAGAAAGGGGAATTTGTTTTGCATCATTATTCTATTAAAAAACCGTATTCAGTTTTCTTCAAAACCCGAATACGGCGGCTGTTGTTTAATCAATTATTGCTTGCCTTGGTTAAATTACATTGGCATTATTTTGCGCTTTACCGCATGTCTTGACCCAGCTTATACAACATCAACTTCGCTCTCACATCACCTTGCTCTGCCGCCAAACGAAACCATTTAACGCCCTCTTGATCATCTTTTTCCACTCCCAGCCCTTCTAAGTACATAGCACCGAGAAAATATTGCGCGTCCACATGACCCTGATCCGCTGCCAAGCGAAACCATTTGGCGGCTGCCTGAAAGTCTATCGGCACACCTTCTCCCTCAATATACATCGCGCCCAGATTATATTGCGCTTGCGCATAACCTTGTTCTGCTGCCAAGCGAACCCATTTTAAGGCTTTCTGATAATCCTGCGCTACGCCCTGACCATTGGCGTACATCGCGCTCAAATTATATTGCGCGACCGCATGACCCTGTTCTGCTACCAAGCCAAACCATTTAACGGCTTCGCGGTCGTTTTTCGGTACACCTTGGGCAGTGGCATACATTATGCCCAGATTAAATTGCGCTGCGGCATCGCCCTGCTCTGCCAAAGGCTGCCATTCTTGCAAGGCAGCAGCGTAATCTTGACGTTGATAGGCTGCCAACCCCGCCGAAAAATCAGCCGCAGCAAGATTGGGCAGCAGCAAAGCCAACAGCAAGCCGCTGCGATACAACAAGGATTTGAAGTTGGTTTGCGGTTTCTGATATTTCATGTTTTTTCCTGCCTCTTTCTATTCGGTTTTTTTAATCATGAATAATCATATCAAAATCCTTTTTCAGCGTATTGCCGAAGAAAGGGGAATTTGTTTTGCATCATTATTCTATTAAAAAAGCCGTATTCGGTTTTCTTCAAAACCCAAATACGGCAGCTGTTGTTTAATCAATTATTGCTTGCCTTGATTAAATTGCATTGGCATTATTTTGCGTTTTACCGCGTGTCTTGATCCAGCTTATTCAACATCAACGTCAATTTCGCTCTCACATCACCTTGCTCTGCCGCCAAACGAAACCATTTAACGGCTGCCTGAATGTCTTGCGGCACGCCTTTGCCCGCGAAGTACATATTGCCCAGATTAAATTGCGCTTCGGCAAAACCCTGTTCCGCTGCCAAGCGATACCATTTTAAGGCTGCCTGATTGTCTTGCGGCACGCCTTCACCATTGGCGTACATCAAGCCCAAATTAAATTGCGCTCGGGAATTACCCTGCTCGGCTGCCAAGAGATACCATTTTAAGGCTGCCTGATTGTCTTGCGCCACGCCCCGACCCTCGGCGTACATAAAGCCCAGATTAGTTTGCGCTCGGGAATTACCCTGCTCGGCTGCCAAACGAAGCCATTTTAAGGCTGCCTGAAAGTCTTGCGGCACACCCAGACCATTGATGTACATCACACCCAGAGCACTTTGAGCGGTTGTATAACCTTGTTCTGCCGCCAAGCCAAACCATTTAGCGGCTTCGCGGTCATTTTTCGGTACACCTCGACCATTGGCGTACATCACACCCAAATTCGATTGCGCTCGGGAATGACCCTGCTCGGCTGCCAAGCGAAGCCATTTGGCAGCTGCCTGATTGTCTTGCGGTACACCTTGACCCTCGGCGTACATCAAACCCAGATTATATTGCGCTTCGGCATAGCCCTGCTCAGCTGCCAAACGATACCACTTGGCGGCTGCCTGAAAGTCTTGCACCACACCTTGACCATTGGTATACATTACACCCAGATTATATTGCGCTGCTGCATAACCTTGCTCTGCTGCCAAGCGATACCATTTTAAAGCTGCCTGAAAATCTTGCGCCACACCTTGACCATTGGTGTACATCAAACCCAGATCAAGCTGAGCAATGGCATCACCTTGTTCCGCTGCCAAACGATACCATTTGGCTGCGGCTTGATCGTCTTGCGCCACACCTTGACCCTTGACGTACATAACGCCCAGATTCGCTTGCGCTTCGGCAATACCTTGTTCTGCTGCCAAGCGATACCATTTTAAGGCTACCTGAAAGTCTTGCGGCACACCTTGACCCTTGTAATACATCACGCCCAGATAAAATTGCACTTTTGCATCACCTTGTTCTGCCAATGGCTGCCATTCTTGCAAGGCAGCGGCGTAATCTTGACGCTGATATGCTGCCAGCCCCGCCGACAAATCAGCCGCAGCAAAATTGGGCAGCAACAAAGCCAATATGAAACCGCTGCGATACAACAAGGATTTGAAGTTAGTTTGTGGTTTCTGATGTTTCATGTTTTTTCCTGCGTCTTTCTATTCGGTTTTTTAATTATGAATAATGCCAAAATTTCTTATTTTTTAATGCACTACTATAAAGTGTATAAGTTGTAAGAAATCCCAGCGTTGTTTACAGTATTTATAGGAAAATACTGCAATGAACATTCATATAGGTCGCTGCAGTTCAGGCTACCTGAAATACTGATGCGGGTGTTAGTATTTGTTATAAGGTATTAGGTTTATAGGTTACATTTTTCATCTTTCTCTCCACAGTTTCCCATCTTGATATAGCCCTTTTCTTTCATACATTTCGGTATGTAAAACGCAAGATCATAATAACCAATACGAGCCCCAGCTTCAGCTTCAGTAACTGTTTTTCCTTGTTGTTCAAGCTCTTGTTTTTTGATTTTAAATGCTCTATCCATTGTTTGTTGAATGAAATAACCATCCTTCGTCCGCATACCTCCACAAGCAACTATATCTTTCCATCTTTGTTCTGTATTGGTAAATCCAATGGTATCTGGTTTTTGGTATAGAGCGGCTTCTGATACTTTATCGAAACAATGGACACTCTGAGGTAAAACCAAGCAACCATCTCGCCAATAACAAGAAGATAAAAATAGTGTTAATCCTAATAAAATAAAATTCTTCATTTTTATTTTCCTAATTTTAAGATTAATTGCATCACATCAGAAGAAATTAAATCTGACAAAGTAAATGGAGAAAAAAATAGGAAGTACTACTGCTATAGCAATGTTTGGTACTATTCCTTCAAACGCGATTATATTTCTGTCAAAATTCTTTCTAAATATTTATATCCTTTATTTTCCATGCAATTAGCAAATTTCCTTACTGCTTTCCAATCATTGTTTCCTCCTGGGTTTTTCTCTCTTATTTGCCTAAATAAATTTCCATATTTATCTGGGTTTCCTCCACAACTCTGAATATCTCTAAGTTTTTGCTCTTTGGTACTTCCGTCTTTTTTATATCTATCAAAATCACTGACATTTTCCCTTGGGCAATAAACTGATTGAGGAGAAACGAAACAACCATTACGCCAGTAACAAGATGATAATAAAGAAAGAGAAATGAATAAAATAATATTTTTCATTTTCATTTCCCCAGTTGTAAGATTAGTTGCATCACATCAGAAGAAATTAAATCTGACAAAGCAAATGGCGCGGAAACAGGAACTGCTATTACTGTAGTAACACTTGATGCTTTATTTTCAAATTTACCTCTATTTCTGGAAGTATTACCGTCTGCGCCATACCAACCCCAAATTTGCCCACCAATATAATCATGAGTACCCGCAAAAGATTCAATTATGAAATCTTTCAAGCTTCCAGATTGATATTCTCCCAACATTGATCCCTGTATGGCTTGAAATCCTCCGGTTGCACCATACATATCCCCTGCAGCAGGGTTTTTTATTGGATTGATGGCATCTGCCATCGTTGGCAATTCACTATTTCCTATATAGTTATACGATCCATCGCTATTTTTGCTACATCTTTGATCATCTGCACCACAAATTGCATCTAAATTAAGACGAACACCTCCTAATTTCACGCCATCGAAATAACCACTGTCATAGGAAGTATTGCTGAGGTAATCAATATCACCTTCTTTTCCTGAACCATGTATGCCAGGGAATATTCTGGAGTTGGTTAAGGTTTCTTCTCTTAACTTGGTTGCAGCAATCTGCAAAGTCCCTTGCGTAACCGCAGCCGTTGGATCTGCTGTTATCATGCCCACTAAGGTTTCTAAAAACCGTTTCTGGTATTGAAGTTTATAAATTTCTTCATATAACGCGGTTTTTTCTTCTTCATTTGTTGTCTCTTTGATTTTTTCACGCAATTCTTTTTGTTTCGGTAAAGTATAGGCATCTATCATGCTTTGTGCGGTTGAACCGAATTTTTGAGTAACCTCTACTTGCAGATTTAATTCTGCCAATACTTTGTCTTTATCAAAGTTATTTTTCAGGGAGCCTGCGTGTTGGGCATAATCCTCAGTACTGATGTCGGTTTTAATCGCTAGCTTGATTTCTTCGGCGGTTTTGCCGGTCAGCTCCTGTTGTTTCGCTTCGTCGGTGATGACGATGTTGGCGGTGTTGATGCCGCTGTGGGTGGTGCTGCTTTCATGTCCGCCGTCGCTGCCGAAACCGATGCTCTGATTGACGCTATTGGTCGGCTTGCCGTCTTTACCGGTGGTTTTGCCGTCCCAGCCGCCGTTGATGGCTGCGCTGCCGCTGATGCCGAAACTGCTGCCTTCATAATCAGCATGGTTATACAGGTCGCTGAAGGTGAGGCTGCCGGTACTCAGGCTGTTTCTATTGTTGTCTTCTGCACTCTGCGCTGAGGTAATCAA
>NZ_JQKE01000068.1 GCF_000745895.1 Stenoxybacter acetivorans DSM 19021
GAGAGTGATTGCTTCTTGGCGCAACAAATGGCCGCTTTTGTCGGCGTATTTCCGTTATCCTGAAGCGATACGCAAACCGATTTACACCACCAATGCGGTGGAAGCGGTACACCGTCAATTCCGCAAGCTGACCAAAACCAAAGGTGCGTTTCCCAATGAGGACAGTCTGCTGAAGCTTTTGTATGTCGGCATCAATAAGGCATCAGAAAAATGGACGATGCCCATACAGAATTGGGGGCAGGCGGTCAGCCAATTTTCCATTTATTTCGAAGGAAGACTCGATGATATAATCAAACTGTAGGATTTAACACTGACACAGAATTTTGAACGCCCTCGTTTTATTCGCATTAACGGCTGCGGCTTTAAATGGGTCTATCGGTGTAATCAGTAAATTATTAATGAAAAGCGGTTTAAATCCTTATGACATTGCTTTTTTAAAACCCGCTATTGCCCTGTTGCTGTTAAGCGTTTTACTGTTCAGAACACCCATAAAACAACAAAAATCATTGATTTCAACATTACGGGAAACCAATTTTAAAACAGTATTATTGCACATCGGTATTTGTGCTTTATTGGGTATTTTTACTTTATTTTTATTTGAAACCATCGCTTATGAGTTTGGCAATGCGTCCAACGTGGTGGTGGTTTTAATGGCAGCCGCGGCTATTTTTGCCCTGATTTTCGGCAAAATATTATTGCAAGAAACCATCAGCTTTTCTGCTGTTTGCGGAACGGCATTGGCAATTATCGGTATTTTTGTCATCTCATGGTCAGGCAGCGGCAATATCTGGCTGGTGATGAATGCCTCTTTGGCAGGCTTGGGTTATGGGCTGTTTTCTGTCTTGGTGAAAAAATACCATTTGCGCGGCGGCATCTATTTAACTGCCTATTTATTGTTATTCGGCAGTTTGTATTTGGCAGTACCGTTTTTGTATCACGCCCACCCGTTACACATCAGCGGACAAACAGCATTGGGTTTACTGGCATTGGCAATATTGCCCACCATTCTCGGATTTTATTGTACAACCAAAGCACTGCATTATTTAACAGCGGGGAAAACGCAGGTTACTGAATTGTCAGAACCCATATTTGCAGCCGCATTGGCATGGTTATTTTTACAAGAAATACCCGGTCTGTCGTTTGTTTGGGGAGCGTTATGTATTGTTATCGGTATCGGATTGATTAACCACCTACACTTGACTTTATTTTCCCAAAAAAAGTAACACCTCCATTCTATTGGTGAAACAGTCAGTAAACAGTAATGCTGCCTGATTTTATCGGCATTTGCTTTGATTTTTCAGCGGGAATTCATGGTGTCAAAGCACTGTTTTTCGATTAGAATAGGCACATTTTATGCGCAGTTTCTAAGCCATTAAAAATTGCGCAATATGCTCAGGCTACCTGAAAAAACAGCCTTTCAAGGAATAAATGCTTCATGAACACCGATAATCAGCAAATAACCGAACCCGTATTGGACGAAAATCAGATTATGGCGTTGCGCCGTGAGAAATTAACACGCATTCGCACCCAAGGCGTTGCGTTTCCGAATGACTTCCGCCGAGATGCTTTTGCCGCCGATTTGCACCAAACGTACGATGAATTCGACAAAGCGGCATTGGAAGAAAAAGCCGTTCCCGTACGTGTAGCGGGGCGCATCATGCTCAAACGCGGCATGGGCAAAGCCAGTTTTGCCACCTTGCAAGACATGAGCGGACAAATCCAACTCTACATCAATAATCAAGGCGTGGGCGAAGCTGTTCATGAAGCGTTTAAACATTGGGACATGGGCGACATTATCGGGGCGGAAGGCGTATTATTCAAAACCAATCACGGCGAATTAACCGTGCGCGTATCCACCCTTCGTTTGCTGACAAAATCACTGCGCCCTTTGCCTGATAAGTTTCACGGTTTGGCAGACCAAGAGCAAAAATACCGCCAGCGGTATGTGGATTTGATTACCAATCCCGATACCCGTGATACCTTTATCAAACGCAGTCAAATTATTCAAACCATACGCAACGTGATGGTGGGCGAACGTTATTTGGAAGTAGAAACACCGATGATGCACCCCATTCCGGGCGGCGCGGCGGCAAAACCGTTTGCAACGCACCACAATGCACTGGATTTGGAATTGTATTTACGCATTGCGCCTGAATTGTATTTAAAACGGCTGGTGGTGGGCGGTTTGGAGCGCGTGTTTGAAGTAAACCGCAACTTCCGCAACGAGGGAATGAGTACGCGCCACAACCCTGAATTTACCATGATGGAGTTTTATGAAGCATTTGCCGATTATCGCCGCATGATGGATTTAACCGAAACCATTATCCGCACCGCCGCCATCGAAACCACCGGCTCTGCCATGGTGCGCTACAACGACCAAACCGTGGACTTAAGTCTGCCGTTTGCCCGGATGACCATTGTTGAAGCCATTTTACATTTTAACCCCCAATACAACATCGAAGAATTGAATAATGAGCATTGGTTGAAAACCGAAATCAAAAAACACGGCAGTGCTTTGCCGCCCGCACCCGGTATTGGCAGCTTGCAATTGGCATTGTTTGAAGAATGTGCCGAAGCCAAATTGTGGCAGCCGACATTCATTATTGACTACCCCGTTGAAGTCTCTCCTCTGGCACGCGCTTCCGATACCCAACCCACGTTAACCGAACGTTTTGAATTATTTGTCGTGGGGCGTGAATTGGCAAACGGCTATTCCGAGTTAAACGACCCTGAAGACCAAGCTGCCCGATTTAAAGCGCAAGTAGCACAAAAAGATGCGGGCGACGATGAAGCCATGCACTATGATGCCGATTATATCCGCGCTATGGAATACGGATTGCCGCCCACAGGCGGCTGCGGCATCGGCATTGACCGCTTGGTGATGCTGCTGACCAACGCACCGTCCATTCGCGATGTGGTGTTGTTTCCGCAAATGCGCCCGGAATAATCGGCTTGAATTTCCGTGTTTAAAACAAAACGGCTGCCTGTAAAATTTATGGCAGCCGTTATAAAAACAATTGCGACAATCCACCGTTTCTTACTGAAACGTGAGCAAGGTGGATTATTGCATTTTCTTCACTGTCTTTTTGTCATAACAACTTCTTTGTATTTCATGATTTTATTGATGAAGTTTTTTAGGCTATCTATGACATGATTTTAATTATCCTGCCTATCAAGATATTCCGGCTTAATAATTTTCAGCAATAGATAATCTCGTTCGCGTGTATTTCTTTTTAATTCCTCAACGATAATAGCAACCAGTTCATCCTTATGGATATAATAATCAGGGTATAATTCATTGGTAGTTTTGATAAAATACTCAGCTATATCATATGGTTGATAATCTTTTTGATTTCTATATTTTTTATTTTCATTAACATAGAAAACTATTTTTTGGTAGGTATTGTTTAGATGATTTTCACATTCCTGCATCAATATAACAGCTGGTATACCGCCGTCGGTATAGGGGATTTTAGTTGTTAAACCAGAAGGGATTGTTTGGAAAGAAGATTTATCCCTTAAGCTATTATTATATGGATTTGGTGCATTATCAAATAAATACCGAAAAGCACTTTCATAGCGAACTAGTTTTAAAACATCTCGCGTGAATTGCTCTGCTTTCTTAGCAAAAGCAATTTTATACAGTTCTTCTTCTGATGTTCTGACTGAAGAGATGGAATTTTCTCCACATTTTGGGTAAGAAGAAGATTTACTTATTATAATAACTTCAGATGAAGATAACTTTGAAAACAGTACTATAAAAGCAAATAGAGAAAATTTAATGTTTAGCATAGAAACTTACCTCTCTTCAAAAAATTAACTACTTCATTAATTTAAACCTTACCCTGATATACGAGTTACCTATCAGAGCAAGATTTTAATCAGCATGTGGTTTGGGAGAGCTAAGAATCTCTCTCAAATACCGAATTACTTCCGCCTTAAAACAAGGGAGGTATTTATTTTATTATATTTATTAGTAAATAATCTCGTTCTCTTGGTTTATCTTTTAAAATATCCGCAATAAGAAAAATCAATTCTCCTTTATCATAACGGTAATCAGGATATAATTCATTTCCTATCTTAAGGAAATATTGTGCGATATCAAATGGACTGTCTTTTAAATTTATATCATTTTGATTTTTGATTACGTAAGAAATAATATTTAAGTAGCTATTTTCTAAAAAAATAGAGCAATATTGTAATGAAATTAATGAATTACTCATTGAATCTTTATAATCAAAATTGCTATCTATTATTTTAAATTTATCTCTACCATTTAGTTTTCTTGAGTATTCTTGTTCAAACAAATAATCCAGAGCATTATTTTCTCTGATAAAAATTAGAGATTTACGCATAAAATTTTCACGTAATAGTGAAAATTCTGCTGAAGCATAGGCTGGCGGCATTTTAACACTGTTACATATTGGTTGAGGAATAATTCCAAACCCCAGTACTACTTCTGCTCTTAATGAATTTGCAATAAAATAAAAAAATAAAAAAATCATTAATGGTTTTTTTAAGAAGGTAAACATGCTTTATTCCTTATTTATTTTTTGTCTAACTTTAAATTTAAATGTATGTCATTGCAAAGTTAAAACTCATGTATTATTACATTTTTATAAATTTCAAAGAAATCAATCAGGTGTTTGGTAGAGAGAAATCTCTACCAAACTATTACCAATAACCCAAAATAATTAAAATCCTATAAATTACATAGTGTTATTTCGATTTTTTATTAATGGGTTTAGGAATGGGGATTTTCCCACCTGGGGTAAGATGAGAATTGATACTCTTATCCTTATAATAAAAAGCTACTTTTTGATCATTTTTTTGTGTTGTAATATACCCATCCTTTGTAATGGTTGTTGATTGATTTACTACTTTTGTTAATTTATTTACTTTCTGGCTATCTAAACTCCAAATATATTCAATTTTAAAAATAGATTTTCCTCCGTTTGTAAAAGGGAGCGGAATTTCATATTCATTTTGACCGCCGTAGACAGTATCTTGCATTCCTGTATCAGTCCCCTTACCTTTTTCAAATTTATTCGCTACTGCATGTACCCACTCACTATGTCCCCCTTCATATTTCCCATGAGGCTGATTATGTCCTTCTACCAACAATCCTGTTGCAGTCGCATAACTTTCTAATTCAGCAAAGTAAAGTGCACCAAAATTAACGGTATCGGGTAATACATATACTTTTGCAATAAATCCACTATCTAATACGTCTTGGGTATGTATTTTACTCAGTATCTCAAATTTCAATGAGCTGGGTGTGATAATACGTATGGTAATACTCTTTTGCGCACTCCCCAGCTTCGCTTTTACTGAAACCGAACCCGCCTTATCCAAAGCAGTGAAAGTAATGCTTTTGGAAGGCACGGTTGTTTTTATCTGACGAGGTGTAACCAAATCAGAAGGTACTTCCCACAGAACAGGGATATTGGAAAAAATGCTAATCTTTTCACCGACCCCAATGGTGGTGCGGTTTCGGTTGGCGGGTAAGATTGCTGCTGTTTCAGAGCTTAAAATAATTTTAGGCTCAATAATTTTAATGGTGATGCTTTTTTGTTTGTGCTCCGTTCTGGCGGTAATGGTTACCGCTCCCGCTTTATCCAAAGCGGTTAAAGTAATGCTTTTGGAAGTACTGGTTGTTTTTATCTGACCGGGTGTAACCAAATCAGAAGAAACTTCCCAATAAACCGGTATATCAGAAATGATTTTAATTTTTTCGCCCATAATAATGGTGGTGCGGTTTTTTTCGGGCGGTGTAACCGATATAACTTCTGTGCTCAAAAGAATATCTTCAATTACTTCATATTGATAACTCCATACCGGCAATAATTTGTCTCGCTCTTCCACAAAATAACCTCCGGTTGGCAACAGACAAACATCTTCACCCTCGCTTACTTTTTCAAATTTCCCCTTCTTTCTTTGATTGATTTGTTCTTGGCAATGTTGCTCGGGCGTTAAGCCTTTTAATTCTTCGGGAGGATAGGTATAGCCTCCTAGACCTCCGCGCCAAATGACTCTAAGTAATTTATTTCTTTTCGGATTTGCCAATTTTTATCTCCTTTTTTCTGTTATCGGCATGGTTTATTTCTCTCAAATCACGCAATTATTCTACAAGAAACAATCGAAATAATAAAGTTATTTTATGGATTTTCGTTATTTTAGGTGTATTATGCTAAATTAAAACTGCATGATTATTTCTTTTAAAACATTATCTTGTTGTGTGTGGGGGCTGTATTTGCTTGGGTTTTGTTGCTGCTGACGAGAATGATAATTAGTCACATGGGCGATGGGGCAAAACGGTACACATTGACTTGACTCCATACTTATCACGGTTTGGTCAATAAATTTGGTGATTGCTTGCGTTTATGGTCAAGTGCAGCCTGCATGAAAAAAGTGTGCACTTTGGTGATGAAGACATTGATGCGCCGTAACGCTTAGTTCTCTTTCGCTAACTCTTTGATGTGCCGACGTAAAGCTAAGTCATCATTACCAACCGATTTGATTGATTTCTGCTTGCTTCACCCAAGTACGCAAAGTTTTGACACAACAACCGATTTTTTCAGCAACCGAACGCATGGCTGTCCATCGCGTTCGATGATGATGTTGTTGCTGTTCTTGATACAAACGCACTGCGCATTCTTTAATTTCGAGGAATAGATTTTTTGACCATGACTGAAACTCTCTCAAAATGCTCAGTCTCTGAAAAAATTGGGGAGCGAGTACGGTTTTTCAGGCAGCCTTATTTATTATCTACCCGCATCTGCTGAATTTATTTGCAGCGGCTATTTTTTCGCCAGCATATCCAATATGCCCGCTAACCGCGTTTTTCCTTCTTCTTTACTGACTATAGGTTCGCTGCCTTTGCGTCCTAAGATTTTAATGTCGTCCGTTGGCATTTCATCGATAAAACGGCTGGGGTCGGGAAACTCCCAATTACCCGCACGTTTGCGTTTAACACAATGAGTCAGTGTGAGTGTGCTGCGGGCGCGGGTGATGCCTACGTACATCAGGCGGCGTTCTTCCTCCACATTGCCTTCGTTTATGCTGTCGGCATGAGGGAATAAACCTTCTTCACAGCCTGCCAAAAACACGTGCTGCCATTCCAAACCTTTGGCAGCATGCAATGTGGATAAATTAACCGCATCTGATTCTTCCGTGTCTTTGCCTTCCAGTAAAGTCATCAGGGCAATGGTTTGTGCGATTTCAATGATGTTTTTGCCGTCTTCTTCGCCTTTTCGGCTAATCCAACGCAACAAATCCTGCACATTCCGCCATTTGATTTCGCCGCTTTTACCCTCTTCAGCGGTTAATAAATGGGCTTCATAAGCGATGTCTTGCAACAGATTTTGCAATAAACTGCCTGCCGCTATTTTTTCGGCATTGCGCTGATAAGTCTGCAATAAATCCATAAATGTTTGCACATGAACGCGGTTCTGAGTATTGAGCTCCGCTAAAGCGGTTTCACTTTTGGCTGCCTGAAACAAACTGCACTGCGCCGCTTGTGCATAATGATTTAATTTAGACAAAGTGGCTTCGCCGATGCCGCGTTTGGGTGTGGTAACCGCACGCAGAAACGCGGGGTCATCATCGCTGTTTGCCAACAGCCGTACATAAGCGAGTACATCTTTAATTTCAGCTTTGTCAAAAAAACTTTGTCCACCGGAGACACGATAGGGAATGCGGCGGCTGCGCAAAGCCTCTTCCAATACGCGCGATTGATGATTACCGCGGTACAACACCGCAAAATCAGCGTAGCAAACACGATCGCCGCTAATGTTTTTGTGATAGGCAATGCGATCAACAATCACTTCTGCCTCATGCGTTTCATGCAGGCATGCAATCACGTGAATCGGTTCACCCAAACCATATTCACTCCACAGCGTTTTGGGAAATAATTTGGGATTATTGGCAATCACCTGATTGGCAACACGCAAGATACGGGCGGTAGAACGATAATTTTGTTCCAGCTTGATGATTTTGAGTTGCGGATAATCTTGTTGCAGCAAACGCAAATTTTCCATGTTTGCGCCGCGCCAAGCGTAAATGCTTTGATCGTCGTCACCAACGGCGGTAAACATGCCTTCCGCACCGGTAAGCAAACGCATCAATGCGTATTGACAATTATTGGTGTCTTGACACTCGTCCACCAGCAAATAGCGCAAACGCCGCTGCCATTTGTGGCGCAATTCACTGTTTTCACGCAGTAAAGCAGCGGGAATACGGATTAAATCGTCAAAATCAACTGCTTGATAACTCATCAATGTGGCTTGATAACCCGCATATAAAGCAGCAATTTGCCGTTCCCAATCATTCTCTGCCTGTACGGCAGCGATTTCGGGTTCAATAAAAGCATTTTTCCACAAAGAAATTTGATGCCGCGCCCGAAACAAAGCCTCGCGTCCGCTGCTGCTGAATAATTCACCGATAATTTTGCCTGAATCAGCTGAATCCAGAATTGAAAATTGCTTTTTATAACCCGCAGCCGCCGCTTCTTCACGCAAGATGCGCATGCCCAATGAATGAAAAGTACACACAGTCAAACCGCGTGTTTGCGGTTTACGCAACAGTTGCCTTACCCGCTCCTGCATTTCTTTGGCGGCTTTATTGGTGAATGTAATCGCTGCCACTTGATGCGGCGGATATTCGGCTTCTTTAATTAAATAAGCAATTTTTTGAGTAATCACCCGCGTTTTGCCGCTGCCCGCGCCCGCCAACACCAACAACGGACCGCCTAAATAATGCACGGCTTCGCGCTGCTGTGAATTAAAACTCATGAGAATAAATTATTTGCCGCATTCCAGATCTTTTCTACGCTAAGGCTGCCTGAAGCTGTGCTTCGATTTCATCGGCATCAAATGATTTGGCAATCAATTCAAAGCGGCTGTCGCGCCGCCAAGAAATATGATTCGCGCCCCATTGTCCATCAGTCCAGTTGAGCCATACCCATGTTCCCAAGACTTGAAACACACCTTTGGCGCGCACCAAGCCATCGCAAAATTTGGGTAAATCATTAAAAAATTGGGTAATGCGTTCACCGTCGAATTGCTTTTCTGCACTGAAAGTAAACCCTTGCGATTGATAACCCAATTCCAAATCGGGCAACGCTTTGATGCGATAACGGCTTTTGGCGGCAGTGGGCGTATTCAGCCATTCAATATCCATTTGTGCGTTTTTCACTTCGGCAATCAAGGCCTTGGGCGGAAATAATTTGGCGGCGCGTTCACGGAATAAATTCATGGTTTCTTCGCTGCATAAATCGGTTTTGCTTGCCACCAACACATCAGCCACGCTGATTTGATCTTGATACAAAGACTGGCGGGCATAGTCATCACTGACAAATTGGCGCGGATCAATCAAGGTAAATACAGCCCCGATAGCCAACTCATCACACAAAGGCTTGGCTTTGAGCTCATCAATGACGCCGGCGGCATGTGCCAAGCCGCTGGCTTCTATCATAAGACGGTCAGGTGTATTGTCCATCAGCATTTTTCTAACCGTGTCAGTCATTTGTGCGCCCGCCACACAACACAAACAACCGCCCGACACTTCGGCAACGGGTATGCCGTTATCGCTCAATACTGCACCGTCAATGCCGATTTCACCAAATTCATTAACGACAATCACCCATTGTTCACCTGCCCATTCTTCATGCTCGTTTTTCTGCGCCATCAGGCTTTTAAGCGCAGTGGTTTTACCCACACCTAAAAAACCAACAAAAAGGTGAACTTTGGTTTTGGGATTACAATTCGGCATAAATACCTTGTATTTAATCTATTTGAATCAATTGGGAAAAACTAAATTTCAGGCTACCTGAAACGCAGGTAACCACAATGCGGCAACCTGCTTTACATCGGTTTCTCTGCCCAAACATTATTCAGCAACAGCCAAGCTCGGTTATTCAGTGGTTTCGCTGATTTCATTCTCCGTTTGATCAGCAACCACTTTCCAGCTGACTTTCTCATCGCTCCGCTCTGTTTTGAGCCACTCTTCGAAACCAATGCTGTTTTGCGGCGTGGCATTGAGGGTGAAATTCGGTTTGTCGGTATAATTCAAGCGCATCCACACTTGCAATTGCGCATTTTTGGCAATAGTGCCTTCGGTTATCTTATGCAGCATATCACCGATAAGCAAATTCTCACTCACCGCCAACAAACGGCCACGACCATCAATATACGCATCGTACTGCACATCTGTTAAAGTAATGATTTCATCGCCTTTGGCTTTGATTTCAGCATATGTCGCCGCCACACCATCAAAAAGTGCGGCAGTGCTGCGAATTTTGTTGATTTCTTCTTCACTGCGTTGTGCGTTGGCGGGTGTGTTTGCGGCTGCCTGAATCTCTGATTGCAGGCTTTTAATCACACTTTCCACCAACCGATTGCTTTGCGCTTCATCTAAAGTCATGCGCACTCGATAGCGCGCCCCGATTTGTTTGCCTGCCTCGTCCATTTCCAAACGCTGAAATGCTGTTTTATCCACCGATGCATAGCCTTGCATCACCGCACCGGGCAAGGCTTTCATCAATAGCGGCATATCAATCTGCTTTCTCATAGACTCGGGCAATTGCATGGTCAACAAACGCCCATTTCGTTGTTTATCCATAAACTGCTCTATGAGATTATCCGGAAGATCAACAACCAGTGATAAATCCATTAAATTGACTTGCACCGGCATTTTGACTGACAACAATACATTTTTGGCTTCATAGCGCAATTCGGGTATTACTTCCATTTTGCCCTGATGCCAATCAACCGCACCGGTATAAGGCACAGAAATGGACTCAGACAGTTTCAACAAGAGACGTTGTTTTCTAGCCTGTTTTTCAAGAGTCTCTCCAGAAGCCGCATCTTCGCAGCCTGCTGAAATGCTTGGGTCTTCTGATTCTTGTCGGCTGCCTGAAAAAGCCGCATCATCGCAAGAAACAGGCATAACTTCGCTGCATGTTGTGTTTGCGTCCCCGCATTCAACACCACCGCCGGCATCAAAAGAAATTTTGCCGTCAAAATTATATTGCGTGTCTTTCGTGAGGTTGCGCTCAAACGAATAACGCAATAATTCATCAGGTGATTTATCGTCTAAGTTGGCACAAGCAGACAACAACACCGCCAAAGCGAACACACCCCATGATTTAAATTTAATCAAATTGAACACAATAATTTCCCCTCAATAAAACGGTTTAATTGAATAACAAACACACCTTAACGAAACAACGAAAAGCAAAAATACAATCATTCATTTGATTTTGATAAAGCAAGCCGCCGATTATTTCATTGCCAATAAGTTTTTTTATGCCTCAAATACGGCTAGCCAAAACAAGACACCGCAATCGGCAACAAGCAAAAAATGTACTACAAAACCAGCTGATGCGCACTCACCCCGTGTTCGTCAATCCGCAAGTAACCGCCGCAGCCATTTTCCCAATCTTGAATCACATAACGTGCAAAATTTTTATCACCCAATCGGTGCTGATGCACCATCGGACGATGTGTGTGTCCATGAATCAAGGTTGGTAAAATATCATTATCCGCAAAGGTTTGCATTAAATTTTGAATACCGTTTTCAGTGGCATCGGAAATTTCGCTTTTGCCGTCTTCACTTTTACGGGTTTCGCTCATCTGCCGAATCTGCCCCGCCAATAAACGCCGCTCTTCCAAGGGTTTACTCAATACAAACATTTGCCACAAAGGATTGCGCGACTGCTGCCGAAATTGCTGATAAGCCAAATCATCGGTACACAATTCATCGCCGTGCGTCAGTACATAATCTTTACCGTACAAAGTAACCTTGTGCGGAGAAGTAATAATTTTTACACCCGTTTCGGCAGCAAAAGCACTGCCCACCAAAAAATCACGATTGCCGTGCGCCCAGTAGATTGGCGTGTGCTGCGTGAAAGTACGCAAGGTTTCTTTGATGCCCCGCGCAAACGCACTGTCATCATCATCGCCCACCCACACATCGAAAAAATCGCCCAAAATATACAGCGCATCAATATTGCCCTGCCATTGTTTCAGGCTACCTGAAAACAATTGGTTCAGCGCGGGGGTATTTTCTGCCAAATGCAAGTCGGCAATCAATAATGTTTTATTCATAACCATGTTTTTGCCAAATTATTTTTGAAAAAGAGCAGAATAAACCGTTTCATCAAAGCCCGCCGACACTTGGTCATCATGAACCAGTATCGGGCGTTTAATCACAGACGGATACTGCATCATCAATGCAACCGCATTGTCGGCATCTTGCGCGGCGGTTTGTTCATCGGCACTGAGCTTGCGCCATGTTGTGCCTTTGCGGTTGATTAACACATTCAGCGGAATCTGTTTCAGCCAGCCTTGCAGCAAAGCGGCATCAGGTGCTTGCTTTTTAAAATCAACAAATTCGGCAGCCACATGGTTTTCAGCCAGCCACTGCCGTGCTTTTTTCACCGTAGCACAATTGGCAATACCGTAGATTCTGGTCATAAAAATCACTCTTAAAAGACATTTCATATTATAACGTGATTTTAATCAATAAAAGGCTGCCTGCAAGAATACCAATCATTTTTCTGTTGTGATGATTAAGAGGCGAAGCACGGCGGCAATTTGCTTTTTTATATAACGCACATCAAAAACCAGCTATATCTTTAAAAATAAACAGATAATTTCATAGCATTTATGAATCGGTAAATAATATAAATTAACGACAAAATGAAAACACTTGCGTATTTAAAATTACCTAATTACAATACGCCGCTTATTCACAGCAGTAGCGGTGAATTGACTGGGGGTATAGCTCAGTTGGTAGAGCGCTTGCATGGCATGCAAGAGGTCAGCGGTTCGATCCCGCTTACCTCCACCAGATAAAACAAGGACTTAAGCTGATAAGCTGAGTCCTTTTTTGTTTTATAAAAATATAATTGGCTGATTTATCTTATGTTAAAGTTTACGCTATTGAAAACCGACGGCGGCGCGCGGCGCGGTGTATTGGAACTTAACCACGGCATCGTACAAACCCCTGTGTTTATGCCGGTAGGCACTTATGGTTCGGTTAAAGCGATGACGCCGCAGAATTTAGACGACATCAACGCCCAAATTATTTTGGGCAATACTTTCCACTTATGGCTGCGGCCGGGCTTGGACGCGGTGAATCAATTTGGCGGCTTGCACAATTTCATTGGCTGGCACAAACCGATACTCACCGATTCCGGCGGTTTTCAAGTATTTTCACTGGCGAAAATGCGTCGGCTTACCGAAGAAGGCTGCACTTTTCAAAGCCCGATTAACGGCGATAAATTATTTTTATCGCCGGAAATTTCCATGCAAATCCAAACCACGCTCAATTCCGATATTGTGATGCAGTTGGACGAATGTCCGCCGGGCGATGTGGATAAAACCGAAGCACAAAAATCTTTGCAGCTGAGTTTGCGCTGGGCGCAGCGGTCTAAAAATGAATTTGAACGCCTGAATAATCCCAATGCATTGTTTGGCATTATTCAGGGAGCCATGTTTGAAGATTTGCGAGAAGAATCGCTGCAAGGTTTGGAAGAAATTGATTTCCCTGGCTTGGCAATCGGCGGCTTGTCGGTGGGCGAGCCCAAGCCGGAAATGTACCGCATGCTGCGTGCAGTCGGCCCAATGCTACCTGCGCACAAACCCCATTATTTAATGGGCGTGGGTACACCTGAAGATTTGGTTTACGGCGTGGCACACGGCATTGATATGTTTGATTGCGTAATGCCCACCCGCAATGCCCGCAACGGTTGGTTGTTTACCCGTTTCGGTGATTTGAAACTCAAAAATGCGGTACACAAACACGATACCCGCCCATTAGATGACAGCTGTGATTGCTATACATGCCGCCATTTCAGCCGAGCCTATTTGCATCATTTGCATCGTGTTGGTGAAATCTTGGGCGCGCAGCTGAATACCATTCATAACCTGCATTACTATCAAACCCTAATGGCAGAAATGCGCACCGCAATTGAAAACGAACAGTTCTCCGCGTTTCAGGTAACTTTCCATGAAAACCGCCGCCGCGGCGTGCAGTGATGCTATTGTCTTACGTCTAACCGAACAGGCTTTCCGTGTCATTCACCCAAATCAAATATTTATCACTGCTCGTGTGCTGTTAAATTTGGAATATTGGCAAAGCAGTGAAGCGATAAGGGCATTGCCGCTGCCGACAATACCAAACGGCTATTATGTTCTTTTTCAAAAGAGCCATTGCGACTACAGCCGGGCTGAGTGCGTTTGCAACCAATCCCGTAGGGCGGCATTCATACGCGTTTGCCAGCCTTTGCCGGTGGCTTTAAATGCCGCCACCACATCGGCATCATAACGTATGGTTAAGGCAGTTTTATGCCGACTTGCAACGGGTCTGCCTCTGCGAATCAACACTTCACCCCGATACTCATCGGCGGCATTAAAAAATCATCATCTAATTCCGGTGCATCATCAGGATCAATCCAGCCGGACGGCATATTGGGCTTGTTCTCGTTCATTGGCTTTCCTCATGCTGATAATTCGACGGTTCTCACCGCGTGGTGTCCATATCATAACCACCATACGATTATCTAATTTACCCACAGTGATATAACGCAATGCGCCATAATCTTCGCGCTCATCTTCTACCGTAAAAGGTGTCCAGCAAAGATTTCAGCGGCACGGGCAAAATCCAAGCCGCGCACAGTAAGCGTTGTATCGCGCTTCGTGTCATCAAATTCAATTTGCATAATTTATTGTAGTTACAAAAAATAAGAAAAACAAGTATTTTTCAAACCACTGAGGGCATCTGGTACGGCTGCTGTAGTAGTGTTCAAAAATCTGTGTCAATCCCCTAAACTATTCCAAATAGGAGACAACACATGAACAACCCCATATTCGACTTTAAAACAGCACTTAAACAGCTTCAATCAGGTCAAGCACTGACAGGAAAAGACGGCATACTCACCCCGCTTATCAAACAACTGACCGAAGCTGCTCTTGATGCCGAAATCGAACATTATCTCGAACAGAACCCGCAAGAGCCCAACCGCCGCAACGGTTACACCAAAAAGACGGTCAAGGCAAATTCCGGCAGCTTTGAATTGGAAACACCGCGAGACCGAAACGGTGGTTTTGAGCCACAA
>NZ_JQKE01000069.1 GCF_000745895.1 Stenoxybacter acetivorans DSM 19021
GATAATTTCACCAAAGGGTGATTCATGTTAATAATTTGAGATAATTGTAATTGGAATAAATCAGGGTGATTGTTGGGTTGTTTCGGCTTCATAACTGCAAGGTTTTCTTGGTGTTTGAACAGATTTATTGCAGTGAATTATAACATAAACTCAATATTTATTGTATATTTTCAATCACTTGCCGGTAATTCAGGAGCGACTATCTAAATCCATCAAACCAAATTCAAAAAAATAGCCTTTAAATTTTGAAATTTAAAGGCTGCTTCTGATCTATATTATTGACTTATTGATTTGCCAAAAAGCAGGTTCAATAACGCAATACGCTACCTGAGTTTTCAATCACGCGTGGTGTGATAAAAATCAGCAACTCTTCACGGGTTTGATTGCGAGAGCGGCTTTTGAATAAATTGCCCAAAATGGGAATATCACCCAACAACGGTACTTTATTTTCAGTGTTGGAGTTCTCTTCTCTATAAACGCCGCCCAAGATAACAGTACCGCCGTCTTCTACCATGGCGCGGGTGTTGAGATTTTGGGTGGCAATACACGGTACATCGCTGTATGGGTTACAGCTCCTGTCAACAGCGTCTTTGTTGATTTTAATGTCCATGATGATTTTGCCATCCGGTGTGATTTGCGGGGTAACGGTTAAACCCAAAACTGCTTTTTTAAAGCTGGTGCTGGTGGCCCCGCTTGATGAGGCCTCTTGATACGGTACTTCCGTACCCGATTCAATCACGGCTTCATGGCGATCTTGCGTTAAAATGCGGGGGCTGGAAATAATTTTCCCTCGATTTTCGGATTGCATGGCTTGTAATTCTAATGCCAAAACACTGGATAATGTGCTGCGTACGATAGATATCATGGATGTTGGATTGCTAATCGGCAGATTAACATTGGGCAAACCCAAACCATCACCGTAATTACCTAAACCATCGGTGCTTCCGCCTCTGACCCATGTGGCTGTACCGGGTGTATTGCTGTGGTTGTGTGCGACACCCAGCATCACGCCCAATGCTCGTGAAAAGCCATCGTTGGCTTCCACAATCCGTGCTTCAATCATCACCTGTCTAACGGGTACATCTAATTCAGCGATTAAACGCTCAAATTTTTGCAACACAAACGGCGTATCGGTGATAATCAATGTGTTGGTGGCAGGATCAATTAAAGCACTGCCGCGCGAAGTGAGAATGGAATTTTTATTGGAGCTACCACTGTCTTCAATACGCAGAATTTTGCGGAATTCTTCTACATTCTTGTATTTGAGCTGGAAAGTTTGTGATACTAAGGGACCTAAAGTCTCCACTTCATTTTGTGATTGCAACACCGCTTTGTCGTTGGCAAGCATTTCTGCTCGCGGGGCAACATTGATGATATTGCCTTGTTTTCTCATGTCTAAATTACGTGCCTGCATCACGAAATCCAAGGCCTGATCCCATGGCACATCTTTAAGGGAAATAGTCATCTTGCCTTGAACGCTGTCGCTGGCGACAATATTCATGCCGGATTCCTTGGCAAGAATTTGCAAAATGGTACGTACATCAATATTTTGAAAATCCAAGGAAATTTTACCGCCCTTGAATGATTTGGGTACGTTTCTCAAGCCTTGATTGGCAACATCAATATTGGGGCGAACTTCAATATTTTGCCCGTTACCGCTGTTATTGATGCTGTAATCCCAATTGCCTTGTATGCTGATGGTGAGCTGTGTGTCATTGCCTAAGCGGCGCAAGCTAATGGTACGCACGGGCGTACTGAAGTCTCCGACATCAAGATTGCGTTGCTGAGCGGCATTGATTGGTGTGTTTTTATAGGTAAGAATTAAACGGTCGGGCTGACGTTTTACATCGGGCTCAGCGGGGCTACCTGAATTAATAGATATGATGCCTTGCCCGTTACTGCCTTTGCGAAAATCCACACCGACATTAACAGAGCGGTTTGCAGAAGTGGTTGATGCAGAAGATTGCTCTGTTCGGCTTTCTATGATGGGAGCGGCAACGAAAGCAGAGGCGGCGGGAGCAGCAATTGGGGTAGGAGCGGCAGCGGGTGCAGAACCGGTTGTAACGTACACCCACACTTCATTACCGTGAATTTCGGTGCGGTATTGTCCGTTTTGGGTGAGTGAGAGCATCAATCGTGTGCGATTACCGCTTTCCGCAGCAGTGATTTGGCGCAGCAGGCTGTCGTTGTATTCTAATACAGGCTGAGGTAATGCAATGCCGCTGCCGGCAAAGTCAAGGGCGATGCGGGCTGGTGATTGGGTAACAAAACCGCTTGGTTGTACTAAATCGCGATCAAAGCGTACTTTAACAATCTTTTGATTGCCTGACAATGATGAAACATCAATGCCGGTAATATTACCAGCCCACACATTTTGCGCCAATAAGCCCAGTACACAGGCGGTGATAAAAGTATATTGTTTTAATTTCATGATGATTTTCCTTATCATTCGCCGCTGAGCGGGATTTCTGTATCTCGAGTGGTCCAGTTGCCGTAGTTATCTTCTACCTGCTCCGTAATTACAAGGTTATCCGGTGTAATTTTACTGATATGCCCATAATTTTGCCCCAAGTAATTGCCGATTTTGACCGGGTAAACAAGATTGTCTGCTTCAATAAAAGCAGTTGGTGCTTGCCCTTGACGAATAATTGAACCAACGTAGCGCAAATTTTCCAAGCCAAAGTTTTCCAATAATTCTTTTGGGCGGTTTACATCGGGGGCATTTGCACCCGTTGTGCCCACGCGCAAACGTGCATCATTGAAGCTATTCAGCGCAGGTGCGGGCGGCGGGGTGTAGCTGCTGGCTTGTGAATTTTCTGTTACCGGCGGTGGTTTAATTTTTTCGGTGGCTTTTGCACGGGTCTGTTTCATCCAGTCTTGCAAATCACCGTGTGGTGCGGAGCAAGCATTGATGCCCATACAGACAGGCAAAAGCCATAAAAGTTTTTTCATTGCCATTTTCATTATAGATTCACTTTTTATCAATAAGTTATCAGACCGTTATTTTTTATTTTTTGTTTTATCATCATCCTGAGTGTTGCTGTCAGTTGCTTGGGCTGCTAAGGCTTTATAAGTGTTGGCTGTGGCATTGAGTATTAAGTTGTCACTTTTATTGTCTTTGCGTAAGGTGAGTGCGTCCAGTGTAACAATACGGGAAAGATGTCCGACATCACGCAAAAAACGGCTGATTTGGTCGAAGTTGCCGGTGAGCGAAGTGGTGTAAGGTAGTCTTTCTACTGAGTCTTCAGTAACCGGGGCTTGTGGGGTTAGGCTGTCTATGCGCATACCGTTAGTAGCGGCAGCTTGATGTAATTCCTGAATCAGATTGGGAATTTCGGCTTCAGTAGGTAAGCGTTTGAGCAGGGCATTAAATGAGGTGTGTAAATTATCCAATTCTGTTTGATACGCATCTAAGTTGGCTGCCTGAATGCTTTTTTCCTCATACTCTTGTCTGAGTTTGTCTTCTTCTACAACGAGATTGGCTGTGTCTGCGCGAATACTGCTGAGTACCAAAAACCAAGCCAAAACCAATACAGCGATACCCACTAACACGGCAACGCCCATTTGTATGGGTGCACCCAATTTGTATAGGTTTTTTAGATCAATTTCTTTGAGGTTGAGGTTTTTTGAATCCATGATTTACCCTTAGCTGGTTCGCTGTTTCTTTAGTTTTTCTTGGTGGTTTCCGACGCTTTTTGGGCAGTATCTTGGGTAGCGCGCAAGATACCGACGCTTAGTTTAAATTCCTGCACATCATTATTTTTTTTAATACTTAATAATTCTGGTGTACCAAATAATCCTGAAGCCGGTATGGCGCGCATAAACATGGCGATTTTGCTGTCGCTGATGGCTTTTCCGTCAATGGTGTATGTTAACCCTGTTTTATCGGAAGAGGTAATGCTACTTAACACCAAGCCATCCGGAACAATGGTATTCAGTGTGTCCACGATACGTGCACCTTCAAAGCGCAAACTTTCCAATTCTTCCACTTTTTGTTTTCGCCGGAAAAATTCTTCTTTTTCTTTTTCCAGTTCTTTGACTTGTACAATTTGCTCATCAAGCTGTTTGATGCCGTTTTTCAAAACAAGGTTACGGTCTGTTTGTGAGGAAAGACGTGAATCCAGCGTGAAATAAGCCAGTGCAGACAAACCCAAACCCGCGACTAAGCCCAATAACAAAATTTGTTTCAGGTGTTGTTTTTGTTTTTGGACGATGGCTTCACGATAAGGCAGTAAGTTGATTTTAATTAATGGGATCATTTCAATAAACCTCGAATGGCTAAGCCAAAGGCAACAGCAAGCTCATTGATGTCGTACATCAATTGCGTTTCATTAATTTTGCTTATGGGTTGTGCAGTTTCTGCAGGATTGATTTGTTCGGCGTTGATGTTGGTTTTTTCTTGGATTAAGTCCGACAACCCGAAAGCACCGCTGCTACTGCAACCGGAAATCAGAATATACTCTATGTTTCTGGGATCTTCTTTGCTGTCTGCCGTTTGATAAAATTGGAAAAACCGCTGAATTTCTTGGACTAATTGATTTTGAAAAGCAACGGCAATGGTTTCGTGAAAATCATCAGGCTGATTGTCGGATTGTATCAGGTGGATGGCATCGGTTTCACTCAGCTGGTATTGGCGTTGTACAGCTTGTACCTGATATTCACGCCCTAAAGCGATTTCTTGTTCAAATAAAATACGACCTTGATACGTGATAACGGCTTGTGTGCTGTAACGTTCAACATTAAAAAGAGCCAGTGTTTTACCGCTCAATGCAGGGTTTTCATTGTTGATCCAAACGCTGAAAGCATTGACAAGTGCAAAAAGATCAATATCCATCAGATCGGGTGTAAAGCCGGCAGCAGACAGTGCATCAGTACGGGAATCAACGACTTCGCTATTGCAGCAACTTAATAAAATATTGGGTTCTGTACCCAAAGACAGAAGCTGTGCATAATCATAACGCAGGTTATCAATGCCGACATTGCTGGCTTCCATTTCGACAAATTCTTCCAAATTTAATTCTGAGTGTTCTTCGTCAAAATACAACGTTGAAATATTGGCTTGCTTGCGCGATATGGCAGCAGTGATGTTTTTGGCATTGCTGCCCAGCTTTTGTTTTGCTTGTTGTAAATATGCAACAAGTTCGTCATAATTATCCACGTTACCCGAAGCAACAGTATTTCGCGGTAAAGGAACAACAGTATATTTTTCCAAACGAATCTGATTTAAATTTTTAGCATTAAGTAGTACCATGCAAATGGCATTATCATTGATGTCTATACCGAGACTTTGCCCGCTTCCTGTAGGTAACGTATTCTTATTACTGTTTTTTTTCCCGAGCTTAAGAAAACTGGTGTTGATTTGCATGATAAATTCCTGCGGAATGTTGATGGCTGCGGATTTAGAGATGGGTGTTTAAATCTGCTAACCTCTGGCTTCTGTGATTTTAAGTGTACCTCATCTGTAATATATATCATAGTATTACAGCCATATATCATAATGTCTCTATACACATCTTCTATTTTCAGTATCATTGGAATATTTGGTAACCAAAACTAAATTTTATGATTAAAAAATTACTTATTACAATTATCGGCTTCTGTTTGGGTTTGGGTTTGTTTGCTGTTGGTTTACTGGCAATTGCCGTGTTGGCGGTTTATCCCAAGCTGCCTTCATTGGAAGCAGTAACGCACTATCAACCGAAAATGCCGCTTATGGTGTATTCCGCAGACGGGAAATTATTGGGTCAATTCGGAGAAGAACGGCGTGCTTTTACGAAAATAGCCGACTTTCCGCAAACGCTGAAAGATGCTGTGCTGGCAGCGGAAGATAAGCGGTTTTATGAACATGGCGGAGTGGATTTGATGGGCATCGCACGGGCGTTCGTTTCTAACCTGACCGGCGGCACACAATCCGGTGCCAGCACCATTACCCAGCAAGTGGCCCGCAATTTTTATCTCACCAATGAGCGCACGTACACGCGAAAATTCAATGAAGCGTTACTGGCGTACAAAATGGAGCAGTCGCTCACTAAAGACCAGATTTTGGAATTGTATTTCAATCAAATTTACTTGGGGCAGCGCGCGCACGGTTTCGCGGCGGCGGCGCAGACCTATTTCAATAAACCGGTGAAAGAGTTGGATTTGGCTCAAGCTGCCATGCTGGCAGGTTTACCCAAAGCACCCTCTGTGTTTAATCCGATTGTGAATCCGCAGCGTGCCAAATTGCGTCAAAACTATATTCTGAACAATATGCTGGCGTTGGGCATGATTACAGCGCAAGAACACGATGCTGCATTAAACGAAAAATTGCACTACGGAAACTACAACCTCAATATTGACCCAAATTCTTTGTATGTGGCTGAAATGGTACGTCAGCAGCTGTTTGAAAAATACGGCGAAGAAACCTACACTCAGGGTTTTCGTGTTTACACAACAGTAGATTCAACTGCACAGGCAGTTGCCACGGAATCTTTACGTAAGGCGTTGACTGGTTTTGATAGCGGTGCACGTTACCGTGGTGCTGAAGGTTTTTTAGACATCAGCCAGCAGGCGGCGGAAACTCGTGACGAATATATTGAGCAGTATTTGGCAAGCTTATATGCTGTTGACGGTATGAAACCGGCAGTGGTGGTGGACTTGCCTGCCAATGCTGTGGTGGTGTATGTGTCGGGTGAGGGCGAAATTAAACTAACCGGCAATACCTATAACTGGATAAAACGTGCCATTAATAACGATAAATTGGGTGAAGCTTCTGTGCGCGTTGGCTCTGTGATTCACGTGCGTAAAAATAAAGACGGTGATTATCAGGCGGCGCAGCAACCGGAATTGCAAGGTGCTTTTGTGGCACTGGATACGCAAACCGGTGCCGTAAAAGCATTGGTGGGCGGCTATGATTTCCAGCGGCGCACGTTCAATCGGGTTACTCAGGCACAGCGGCAGCCCGGTTCATCATTTAAGCCCTTTGTCTATTCAGCCGGTCTATCCAAAGGCATCACGGCGGCAACCGTGATTAATGATGCGCCAATTTCTTTACCGGGTTTAGGACAAAACCGCAGCACGTGGAATCCGAAAAATTCTGATGGCCGTTATTCCGGTTTTATCACCGTTCGCCAGGCACTGACTGCTTCAAAAAACATGGTGTCGATTCGTATTTTAATGGCCGTTGGTGTGCCGTATACCAAAGAATACGTGCAGCGATTCGGCTTTAAACCCACTCAAATACCCGACAGTTTGTCCATGGCATTGGGCAGCGGTGAGGTAACACCCATGCAAATGGCGGAGGGTTATGCCGTGTTTGCCAACGGCGGTTACAAAATTTCCAATTATGTGATTGATAAAATTTTTGATGGCAACGGCAAATTGAAAGCGCAAATGCAACCTTTGGTGGCGAAGCAAAATGCGCCGCAAGTGGTTGATCCGCGCAACGCTTACATCATGTACCGAATAATGCAAGATGTGGTTA
Organism: Stenoxybacter acetivorans DSM 19021; assembly: GCF_000745895.1. Taxonomy (GTDB): domain Bacteria; phylum Pseudomonadota; class Gammaproteobacteria; order Burkholderiales; family Neisseriaceae; genus Stenoxybacter; species Stenoxybacter acetivorans. The sequence continues at coordinate 7,463 of NZ_JQKE01000069.1, forward strand.
ATCACGGCACAGCCGCACGCGCAAGGGCTTTGGGGCGAAGTGATGTTGCCGGCAAAACCGGTACAACAAACGATTACAAAGATGCGTGGTTTGTGGGCTTTAATCCAAATTTGGTGGGTGCAGTCTTTATTGGTTTTGATAAACCGCGCAGTATGGGACGCGTTGGCTATGGCGGCACGATTGCCTTGCCGGTGTGGGTAAATTATATGCGTTATGCCTTAAAAGACGTGCCGACAGCAAAAATGCCGATACCGGCAGGCATCGTACAAAGCGGCGGTGAATATTTTATGAAAGAATTCGTTCATACTAATCCGGCATTGGCTTTAGACAACAGCAGCAGCGCAGAAAGCAATTCGGGCGGATCGAATGAAGGCGCATCACCGCTCGGTTCTTCAAGCAGCAGCCAGTTGGACGCTTTATTCTAGTAAAAATAAAATTCCAGTACAGTATCGGAAGCATATGGTGAGTGAAATACCCAAATCTCTGCGACCAAAACTGTTATTTTTATGGCGAGAAATGAAAGCATACAGAGGATTGTAGCCGGCATTAGAAAGCAGTTGCTGCATCAGTTGATTTGCCGCACAACAGCGGTAAAAAGGAGTTGCCGATATTTTTCAGGCAGCCGGTTCAGCATTTTAAGATAACTGAAATACCGAATGATTGTGGTTGAACAGCAATGCAAACAGTGCGGCAATTCTTTGTTTATGCTTTCATAAGTACATTGGTGATTGATCACCGCATTGACTTTCATTATTTACTGTAATTAAAGGGTTTTTATGATGCTTTCCTGTTTGCCTGTACGGTATTGGTATATTGTTAAAAATACTGATTTTTAACGGCAGTGAAATCGGAAGTTGAGGAGATAAATATGAAACAGCAGCACCGCCGTGTTCCTTTTGCTTGGGACGATGCACTGTTGCTGCAGCAACAACTCACTGACGAAGAACGCATGGTGGCAGAAACCACCGAATCGTTTTGCCAAAATGAATTAATGATTGGTATCGTGAATGCCAATCGTCATGAATATTTTGATCGTAGCATCATGCGTCAAATGGGTGAAATGGGTTTATTGGGTGTAACCATCAGCGGCTATGGCTGTGCGGGCATGTCGCATGTGGCTTATGGCGTGATTGCTCGTGCGGTGGAGCGGGTGGATTCGGGTTATCGCTCCGCCATGAGTGTGCAATCAAGTTTGGTAATGCATCCGATTTGGGCTTATGGCACTGAAGCGCAGCGTGAAAAATACCTGCCGAAATTAGCGAGTGGTGAATGGGTGGGCTGCTTTGGTTTAACTGAACCCAATGCGGGATCTGATCCCGCCGGCATGCAGACCCGCGCGCGTGCGGTTGATGGCGACTATCGCTTAAATGGCAGTAAGATGTGGATTACCAACAGTCCGATTGCCGATGTGCTGGTGGTGTGGGCAAAAGACGATGCGGGTGATATTCGCGGTTTTATTTTGGAAAAAGGCATGGCGGGATTAAGTGCGCCCAAAATTGAAGGCAAATTTTCCTTACGTGCGTCAATTACCGGTGAAATCGTGATGAATGATGTATTCGTGCCTGAAGAAAATGCTTTTCCCGATATTCGCGGCTTAAAAGGACCGTTCGGTTGCCTGAATAAAGCCCGTTACGGTATTGCTTGGGGTGTTATGGGTGCGGCGGAATTTTGCTGGCATGCCGCGCGGCAATACACTTTAAACCGCCAACAATTTAACCGTCCTTTGGCGGCAAATCAATTGATACAAATTAAACTGGCAAATATGCAAACCGAAATCACGCTGGGGCTTCAGGCAGCCTTGCGTGTGGGGCGTTTAATGGACGAAGGGCAAGCTGCGCCGGAAATGGTGTCGTTGATTAAGCGCAATAATTGCGGAAAAGCCTTGGAAATTGCCCGCATGGCGCGAGACATGCACGGTGGGAACGGTATTGCCGATGAATTTCACGTGATTCGCCACATGATGAATTTGGAAGCAGTGAATACATATGAAGGTACACACGATATTCATGCCCTGATTTTGGGCAGAGCGCAAACCGGAATTGCCGCGTTTTAGGATATTCTCGCTTAATTTAAATCTTAATTAAACCGATCTCAGGTTGCCTGAAATATTGACTGTGTTTTCTCAGGCAGCCTTTGCTGTGTATTTTTTGGAAATCAAACGGCTGATTTTGCTTGCGGCATTTGCGAAGTAATTGAAAAATAGGGTACGATGCCGTCTTTGTCTTCGGATAGCAAATAAGCTGAAAAAGGTAGCGGCACAATGCCCTGTGAATATTTTCAGCACACACTTTCCACCAAGCGGCTGCCTGAAAAAAAAATGAATTTCAAGCAGCCTCAGTTTAAAGAATATTATTGCCAACACCTCATCTCAATATAAGGAAATGAAATGCAAGTTTATTACGATAAAGATGCCGATTTGTCTTTGATTAAAGGCAAAACCGTTGCCATTGTCGGCTATGGTTCGCAAGGTCATGCACATGCGGCGAATTTAAAAGATTCCGGTGTCAATGTGATTGTTGGTTTGCGCAAAAACGGAGCATCTTGGAAGAAAGCAGAAAACGCAGGTCATGATGTGCGTGAAGTGGCTGAGGCTGTAAAAGCCGCTGATGTGGTGATGATTTTACTGCCCGATGAAAGTCAGCCCGCAGTTTATAACAAAGACATTGAACCGAATTTAAAACAAGGTGCAGTGCTGGCGTTTGCACACGGGTTTAATGTGCATTATAACCAAATCATACCGCGCGCCGATTTAGACGTGGTAATGGTTGCACCGAAAGGTCCGGGTCATACCGTACGCAGTGAATACAAAAAAGGCGGCGGTGTTCCCAGCTTAATTGCAGTGTATCAAGACCAGTCCGGAAAAGCCCGTGATATTGCCCTGTCTTATGCGGCTGCAAATGGCGGTACTAAAGGCGGTGTGATTGAAACCAATTTCCGCGAAGAAACCGAAACCGATTTATTCGGTGAGCAAGCGGTATTGTGCGGCGGTGCGGTTGAGTTGATCAAAATGGGTTTTGAAACTTTAGTAGAAGCCGGCTATGCACCCGAAATGGCATACTTTGAGTGCTTGCATGAAATGAAATTGATTGTGGATTTGATTTATGAGGGCGGTATTGCCAACATGAATTATTCCATTTCCAATAATGCTGAATATGGTGAGTATGTAACCGGTAAAGAAGTGATTAACAGCACTTCACGCGAAGCCATGCGCAACGCCTTAAAACGCATTCAAACCGGTGAATACGCCAAAATGTTTATTCAAGAAGGGGCAACCAATTATCCGTCTATGACGGCACGCCGCCGAATCACTGCCGATCACCAAATTGAAGTAGTGGGTAATCAGCTGCGCAGCATGATGCCGTGGATTGCCAAAAATAAACTGGTGGACCAAGAGAAAAATTAAGTATATTGAAATCAATTAAGGCAATTCTGTATTGCCTTAACGGTATTCAGAACGGTCTGTAGTCTTTGATACAGACCGTTTTTAGCCATTTAACCGATTGATTAATATCGGATAACCACAGCATGGTTGCTGATAATATTTCCGCTTTTTTCAGGCAGCCGGTAATCAAAAATATTTACTTTTAAGATAGTAGTCTGCGGTATATTGTCCTATGTAATAACGGTTTTTTTGCATAGTATTGAGTATTTTGGTAGCAGCATATTTTTACGGCACCACTAAAATAAACTGTGCGGTGTCTGTGTCATTTAATTTTTTATGGAGAGGCAATGAACAACATCAAATCAATCCTCCAATCCGGTCTGCAAACCATGAACATCAATTTAAGCGTACCGCAGCAATTGCAGTTGCTGGCTTTTGTTGATTTGTTAAAAAAATGGAACAGTATTTATAACCTTACCGCTTTGCGTGATGAAACATCGGTAATCAGCCACCATATTTTAGACAGCCTCACTTTGCTGCCTTATGTGCAAGACGCACGCGGTTTGATTGATGTCGGCTCAGGCGGCGGCATGCCCGGTATTCCAATTGCGATTGCTCGCCCTGATTTGCCGGTGGCATTATTAGATGCCAACAGCAAAAAAACCGCGTTTTTACAGCAAGCGGTAATTGAATTGGGACTGAATAATGTCCAAGTCATTACCGCAAGAGTAGAAGCCATGGTTGGTGAGCATTTTGACGTGATTACCAGCCGCGCTTTTGCTGAATTGGCAGATTTTGTCAATATTACCAAACAATTGATGGCAGACGGCGGCATGTGGGCGGCGATGAAAGGCGTACATCCCTATGAAGAAATTGCGCAGTTGCCCAATACCGTTGAGGTGTTGAGTGTAGATAAATTAAATGTACCCGGTTTAAATGCCGAACGGCATATGGTGTTAATGCGCAAAAAGGATATGATATGAATGCCTTAGTCATTGCGCTGGCAAATCAAAAAGGTGGTGTGGGCAAAACCACTACCGCTGTTAATTTGGCAGCCTCGTTGGCTTATCGCGGTAAAAAAATCTTGGTGGTGGATATGGACCCGCAAGGAAATGCCACCACCGGCAGCGGCATCAATAAAGGCAATGTTCGTGCCGGTAGTTATGCGGTATTGCTGGGTGAGGCGAATATAAAACAAGCGGTGGTTCACAGCAGAGGCGGTAATTACGATCTATTGGCGGCAAATCGTACCTTAGCGGGTGCGGAAGTTGAGTTGGTGCAAGAGCCGGCACGCGAGATGCGCTTAAAAAACGCATTGGAAACCGTGCAAAACGATTACGACTGTATTTTAATTGATTGCCCGCCCACTTTAACTTTACTCACAGTTAATGCTTTGGCGGCTGCCAATCAAGTGATTGTACCGATGGTATGCGAGTATTATGCTCTAGAGGGTATTTCCGATTTAATTGCCACCATTCGCAAGATTCGTCAAAGTGTCAATCCAAAGTTGGATATTTTGGGCATTGTGCGCACTATGTACGATCCGCGCAGCTTATTATCGCAGCAAGTTGATGAACAGCTGGAAAAATATTTTCCCAATAAATTATTCAAGACCTTAATTCCACGCAATATCCGCTTGGCAGAAGCCCCCAGCCACGGTATCCCCGCTCTTGCATACGACCCCAAAGCACGCGGTTCTGTGGCTTATTTGGAGTTTGCCGATGAATTGTTGGAGAAGATTTAATATTTTCAAGTAGATGAAAAGGAAGAGGCTGAATTAAGTTTTACTTTTAGGGCTGTACTGGATAACCGAGATATTTTTGTCTTTACTAGTTGTTTTAAATAGAATAATTGATATTTTTGATTGCTATTGTTGAAACGCCATTCACACTCTTTCAGATACAGATAGAAATGGTCTTTGGAAATACCGTTGAATTGGTGCAAATGTCGTAATGACGAAGAGCCAAATGATTTCATCATTTCTCTTTTGCATACTTTGCTTAAGCATTATTGAACATGGGTTCTTAGACATAATGGCTTGCAAAATTTTACCCCGTAAGCCGTTTGCGCAAACACGGCGATAAAAGCACCAAACCGTATTATGAGATGAAAAATCTTGATGTAACCGGTAACCTATCCCATTGATCCCCGTTTTTATTCTGTAGAGTACAGAATTGATCAGATCTTGTTTACTGTGTTTTTGCAAATGTTTCCTTTTTTGGCATCAAAAAAGGCTCTATTATCGCCCATTGGCTATCTTTCAAATCACTCGGATACATAAAGAATTATCTACTGTCTTGATTTATTTGTAAATTATGATTATTTGATTTTATTTATAAATTCATTGAACAATCGAAACGTGGCCGTTTGCTGATAAAATATCGGAAACGTAGCAGTTACTGCGTGAATATGACGGTATTGGTGTGATGCGGGTAAATTAAAGCGAAATAATTCTATTAAAACCAACAAGTAAATAAAAGGAAAGGGTGCTTATTCACAAAGCATTCTTTCTTTGATAATAGTGTTATGTAAGAATATCGGTAAAGACGTAGGCAAAAGCCTGAAAATATAAAAAATAGGAGCAGCATGGCAAAAATCAAAGGCTTGGGCGTGGGGTTGGACGCTCTGTTGGGCTCGGGCAGCGATGTCAGCGGTAATGATCGTTTGTCGTCGGTATTGGTGAGCGATATTGTGCCGGGGCGTTATCAGCCGCGCATGCAGATGGACGATGAAGCCTTGCATGATTTGGCAGAATCAATCAAAGCACAGGGCGTGATTCAACCGGTGATTGTACGTGAAATGGGTTTGTCTCAATATGAATTGATTGCGGGTGAACGCCGTTGGCGAGCTTGCCAATTGGCGGGGCTAACTGAAATTCCGGTGGTGATTAAACAAATTTCCGATGAAACCGCATTGGCAATGGGTTTGATTGAAAATATACAACGCGAAAATTTGAATCCGATTGAAGAAGCGCAAGGTTTAAAACGTTTGGTAGATGAGTTTGGTTTAACCCACGATACTGTTGCCCATGCGGTGGGGCGCAGCCGCAGCAGTATTTCCAATAGTTTGCGTTTGTTGAATTTGCCGCAGCCAGTGCAGGATTTGATGTATGCGCGGCAATTGGAAATGGGGCATGCTCGTGCTTTATTGAGTTTATCGGTGGTACAGCAAGTGGATTTGGCGCAAAAAGCGGCAAAAAACGGTTGGTCGGTGCGTGAGGTGGAAAAACGCAGTCAGTCATTATTAAAAGGTAAGCCGCAAACCGATGTTCACGAAAACAATGCCGAAGCCTTGAAGCTGGCTGAATTGTTGATGCAAAAATTATCGGTTCCAGTGGAGATAGTAAGTAAAAATCAAAAAAGCGGGCGTATTGTGCTGCATTTTAATAATCCGGAAACACTCCATGATTTATTGGCACAGCTTGGGGTGGATTTGCCGCAATGGTGAGCTTTAAACGGTATGCAGGGTTGTCAGTGAATAATTAGAAACGCACAAATAGGTTATTGGGAGATATGGTAGTAACGCAGTAATTTGCTATTTTATGGCTGGGAAGTATTTGACAAGTGGGAATCCATGTGTAAAAAATAGTTGTTTAGCTGGTTGCTCCTGAATTACTGGCAAGTGATTGAAAATATACAATAAATACTGAGTTTATGTTATAATTCACTGCAATAAATCTGTTCAAATACCAAGAAAACCTTGCAGTTATG
>NZ_JQKE01000070.1 GCF_000745895.1 Stenoxybacter acetivorans DSM 19021
AAGGAAAAGCAGAGGCTGATATTTATTTGGTTGGAAGAATACCTAAAACAGCCGGTCAATTGATGAAAAAGATGATGAAGCGGCGCAGTGCAATAGAACCCATTATCGGTCATTTGAAAAAAGATAACCGTATGGGCATCAATTATTTAAAAGGCAAGATTGGTAATGAAATCAATCCGATTTCGGCTGCCGCTACTTACAATTTCCGTAAATTGTTGACATGGTTGTTTTTTTGTCGAAAAAATTTAATTTTATTTAGGTTTTTAAGACAAGATTTTTGGCAAGTTGTTTGAATATTTTAGATCAGGTTCTTCAGGGACGACTAGCTATATGTGAAAACAATAGGCAGCCTTTTTGAAAACATCAGGCTGCCTGAAAATCAATAAATATCAAAAATCAAACTACTTTTTTTCAAAAGCGGCTTTCTTTTGTAAAGACTCCATACGGAAATTTTCCAGCTCTTGCCGCATTTCCGGTTTAAGCAAAGAAAGCTCACTTGCCGCACCTTGCGGAGAAACAGATCCCACGCCTGCACCGACATAAGTCCACGACCACGTGCCAAACATTAATCTTCTGCCGTAGGGTGCATAGCTTTTAAGATCAATGGCTCGCGGCGTACGCAGCTGCCACACTTCTTTTAATTCACGATAACTTTCAGGATAAGGGCTTTTTGCCACATCTTGCCAAAACGGCGTGTCTTGACGCGGCACATCATAGTGCATTCTCAGGAAATCACGAATCTCCATCCAGCTGGCATGATTGGCAATGTTGAAATTATCAATAACATGCTGTGGAATAACGCCCAAAGTGGTGGCAAAAATGGAAGCAAAGAGGCGCAATTGATCCAGCATTTGCCCAATACTGGTGGCTTCTAAGGGCTCAACAAAGCCCGATGACAGACCCAATGCCATTACATTTTTTTTCCAAACTTCACGATGACAACCCGGATCAAATTGAATGAGCTTGTTAATCTCTACTTTGTAACCCAGTTTTCTTTCTACTTCAGCGTGTGCCTTTTCCGGACTGATGTGCTGACTGCTGAACACATAGCCTGCACCCACTCGCTCTATCAATGGAATTTGCCACATCCAGCCCGAATCCATGGCAATACCGCGTGAATACAAACATGGATTGGGAAAGGGGTGCGGCATATTGAAAGGAATAGCGGCATTCATCAATAAATAAGGAGAAAAAGTTTCCCACTCCGGCTGCATTCGATTAATCACCAACCGCGCCAAACCGGAAGCATCAATCACAAAATCAGTGTCAAATACCCCTGATTCCGTTACCAATTGGGTAACATAGCCTTGTTCGTTAAACAACACATCGGTAATCTTGGTATCGTGATATTTTACCCCGCGTTCACGTGCGGTTTTGCCAAAATATTTGGCAATTCGGTAACTATCGAAATGAAAAGAGGTATTAATCGGTTGCGCTTGTTCAGAGAGCTGTTTATAGATTTGAAAGGCTTCTACTTGATCAACATTTTTATAAATGGCATCTACGCCCAAGTGTGCATATTCCAAGGGAATGCCGTGCGCAATCAATTCCGATAAATACGGGAACATACCATGTGATGATTTCACTGTTCTGTCGTCTCTGTGACCGAACAGATGAAAATAGCGATCATCTTCTTTGCCGGTGCGCCAGCCTTCGTAAGAAAATCCCCATTTAAACGTGGCTTGAGTTGAATCAATAAATTCCGCCAAAGAAATATTATTGTGGTCTAAAAAATCCATCAAATTTGGCAAACCACCTTCGCCCACGCCAATCACACCGATTTCAGTGGATTCAATCACGGTAACATCCACGTGTTTGCCCAAAATACCACGCAGCATAATGGCAGCACACCAGCCCGCCGTGCCACCGCCAACAATAGTTACATTTCTGATTTTACTAAGATTTAACACAATATTTCCTTCACTTCATTGAATTTCAAAAAATGGTAACCAGACACTAATTCAATCCCAATAATCGGCTTGGTATTTGATTAAATGTTATCCGCAAAATATATGCCAACACACTATCTATTAAGTCCGCAACCCTCTTAAATACAGCTGAGCAGTTAAATTTTTACATATAGATACGATTTTTCATTCCGATTTCTACCACACAGAACATGATTATTTCGGATTGCTGCGTAATGGAAAAAAGTAGTTTGGCTATGGTTAAACAAATCTATTTTTCCAAAAACCAAGGTCTCTGAGTACTAACCGCTATTGAACCAAAACCAAAATCCCTGTTATCGCAAGCAACACACAAGATTTCATCATGCAGAACCTGAATTGCCGCAATCGCTTTTCTCTGTCCGATGGCGGAACAGCGAAATTTTAAAAAACACTGTTGTTCAGCTGTATGTGTTTTTATTAAACATGCGCTGACAAACCGTAATGACCAACAATTATTTCCGTTATGGTAAACCTTTTTTTCAGGCAGCCCCATAATCTATTTGGCTTAATCAACAAAAACCGCATCTTCAACATGTTTAACCATTCGGCAAACTGATCAGATGCGGTTTATTCAATACAATCTATAACGATTGCCTAAAAGACAGCTGAATTATTTCAACAATACCTCAACACGGCGTCCTGCTGATGTATCACCACCATCAGAAGAAATCGGTTTTTCCAGCTGTACTTTGTCTTCAGGTACACCCAAAGCCACCAGTGCATCTTTTGCTTTAACGGCACGTTCTTTTGCCAATTCAGCGTTTTTCACAGCATCACCGGTAGAATCGTGGTAGCCTGAAATCACTGCAGTTTTACCTTCGCCAACACCTTTCACCACTTCAGCCAAAGCCTCGCTGGTATTGGCAGCCAAATCAGATTTACCGCTGGCAAAATACATGGTTACAACACCATTTTCCACCACGGTTTTGGCTTCATCAGTCACAGCGGCAGGTTGTGAAGCTGCTGCGGGTTGTGCATTGGCAGCCGCTGCATCACCTTTATTAGACAAACCCCAAACATAAGCGGTTAAGATATGGATTTTATCTTTATCCAAGAAAGTATTCCATGCCGGCATCTGGTTGGTATGACCATTGGTAATGGTGTTAACAATGGCTTTTTCAGTACCGCCCCACAACCAAGTGTCATCGGTCAAGTTCGGACCCAAACCTTGAATGCCTTTGCCGTCAGGACCGTGGCAAGTAAAGCAGTTTGCCGGAGGACCGTGAAACACAGCATCACCCAGTTTGGCACGGGCGGCATCGTGGTTCGCGCCGGACAAAGACAATACATAGTTCGCAGCGTCTTTTACTTTTTCTTCACCCAAAGCCGGGCCCCAAGCTGCCATAACACCCAGACGACCATTGGTGACGGTTTCTTGGATTTTATCCGGTGTACCGCCCCACAACCAATCGTGGTCAGTCAAGTTCGGGAAACCGCGGCTACCCTTAGCATCAGAACCATGACACTGAATACAGTAGGTGTCGAACAGGTTTTTGCCAATGCGGTTTGCCTGCGGGTCTGCTGCCAATGCTTCAACCGGCATTTGACCAAATTTTTGGTAAATAGGACCGTACTTCGCATCGGCTACTTTAACTTCCTGTTCATACTGATTGCTGCTGCTCCAGTTGAACACGCCTTTATAATCGCCCATACCCGGGTAGAGAATAAAATAGGCAATGCCAAACAGTACTGTTAATACAAACAAGTAAAACCACCAGCGCGGCAACGGATTGTTGTATTCTTCAATGCCGTCCCATGAGTGCCCCATGGTTTCAACTTGACCGCCTTTGGTGCTGTCACCTTTCACTTTATTTTGTGAAATCAACAGCCATGCCAAACCCAGAAAACTGGCAATGACAATCACAAAGATGTAAATATTCCAGAAATTACTGGTAAATTGGGAAGTGTTCATTCTTTATGCTCCGTGATCACGGGTGACCCTTATTGTTTCGGTGTGTCTTTATCTTCAATGATGCGCCTGGCTTCATCGTCGTAAGCACGTTTATTTTTGCGGCTATAGGCATACAGCAGTATCAACACAAAAGCCAAAAAACAGCCGACGGTATATAGCGAGCGCGCCAAATTCAAGTCACCCATGTTGGTTTACCTTACGTTTTTCAATGCTAAACCCAAGCCTTGCAGATAGGCGATCACTGCATCCAATTCCGACTTACCTTCCACTGCTTTGGCAGCACCGGCAATGTCTTCATCGGTATAAGGCACACCCACTACACGCAATGTTTTCATGTGTTTTTGCACAGTGGCACCATCAACGGTGTTTTGATCAAGCCACGGGAAAGCAGGCATGTTGGACTCAGGCACCACATCGCGCGGATTCAACAGGTGAATACGATGCCACTCATCAGAGTAGCGAGTACCCACACGCGCCAAATCAGGACCGGTACGTTTAGAACCCCATTGGAACGGATGATCGTAAACAGACTCACCGCCAACAGAATAATGACCGTAACGCTCGGTTTCCGCACGGAACGGGCGGATCATTTGCGAGTGGCAATTGTAGCAACCCTCGCGAATATACACATCACGACCCGCCACTTGTAAAGCGGTATAAGGTTTCACGCCCGGAGCAGGTTCTGTTACCGATTTTTGCCCGAACAAAGGAATCACCTCAATCAGCAAGCCTACGCTAATCACCAACAAGGTGAATACAATCAGGAAACCGACTTTTTCTTCGGCTAATTTTTGCAAACTCATGATATTCGTCCTTCCCGGATTAGTGCTGGATTTGAGAAACCGCAGGGATTTCTGCATCCACGGCTTTGCCCGCAGCAATGGTGCGATACATGTTATATGCCATCAGCAACATGCCAACCAGATACAGCAGACCACCTGTAAAGCGAATTTGATAGAAAATCATACTTTGCTTCACTGATTCAACGAATGAGTAGGTCAATGTGCCGTCATCATTCAACGCACCCCACATCAAGCCTTGCATTACACCTGAAATCCACATAGAAGCGATGTATAACACAATACCGATGGTGGCAATCCAGAAATGGGTTTCAATCAGTTTAACTGAATACATTTCTTTGCGGCCAAACAAACGGGGAATCAGATAGTACATAGAACCGATGGTAACAAAGCCCACCCAACCCAATGCACCGGAATGCACGTGACCAACTGTCCAATCGGTATAGTGGCTTAACGCATTTACTGATTTAATGGACATCATCGGACCTTCAAAGGTGGACATGCCGTAAAAAGACAAAGACACCACCAAGAATTTCAGAATAGGATCGGTGCGCAGTTTGTGCCATGCGCCGGATAATGTCATGATGCCGTTGATCATACCGCCCCAGCTGGGTGCGAACAAAATCAAAGAGAACACCATACCCAAAGACTGAGTCCAGTCGGGCAATGCGGTGTAATGCAAGTGGTGAGGACCTGCCCACATGTAAGTAAAAATCAATGCCCAGAAGTGAACCACAGACAAACGGTAGGAGTAAACCGGACGGCCTGCTTGTTTCGGTACGAAGTAATACATCATACCCAAGAAAGCAGCTGTCAGGAAAAAGCCCACAGCATTATGGCCGTACCACCATTGCACCATGGCATCAATTGCACCGGCGTAAACAGGGTAAGAGCTGGTGAAGGTAGAAGGCACTGCCAAACTGTTAACAATGTGCAATAAAGCAACCGCTAAAATAAATGCACCGTAAAACCAGTTTGCCACATAGATATGTTTGACTTTCCGAGTGGCAATTGTGCCGAAAAACACAATGGCGTAAGCCACCCAAATCAAAGTAATCAAAATGTCAATCGGCCAAATCAGTTCAGCGTATTCTTTGCCTTGGGTGAGACCCAAAGGTAAAGTAACAGCGGCAAGAACAATCACCAATTGCCAGCCCCAGAATGTGAACTGAGGCAAGAAAAATTTCTCACCAAACAAGCGTACATTACACGTGCGCTGAACGATGTAGTAAGAAGTAGCGAACAAGCCGCAACCACCAAATGCGAAAATCACCGCATTGGTATGCAACGGACGCAAGCGACCGAAGTGAAACCACGGACCGATATTGCTCAAATCCAGTGCAGGTGCAAACAACTGAGCGGCAATAAGCACACCGACCAGCATTCCCACAATACCCCAAACTACGGTCATGACAGTAAACTGCCGTACCACCTTGTAGTTATAAGTTTGCGTTTCCATAAAAGCTCTCCATTATCAAAGAATGGCTTTATTGATTTGTCATCGGTTGATATAAGCCGTCCATGAAAACATGGCGCCACTCCCTCCGATACCCTTTATTACTATAAAACAAATCCGTAAATTCAAATTAACAAAATCACAGACGTTTTAACTGTCTGGCATTTTAAAGCAAAAATACCGCTTCAGCCAGCCACAAACCACAATACAATGCAAATTTAATTTAATTCTCCCAACAAAAATCAATATTGGGTAAGACTATAACTTTTACGGAATAAGTATTTTGACTTACATCAATACGCTTACTCTTTGTTAAATTTGTTTAAGCATCAATTCAGACAGGAACTAACCATGTTGCATTATTACATCACCCCTTATTCCTTAGAACAGCATTTATGGCAAATCAGCTTGTGTTTTGAGCAAACCGATGATACTGACTTTTGTATCAGCCTGCCCAACTGGGTAGCAGGCAGCTACCTTATCCGAGACTTCTCACGCCATATTGTCTGCATTAACGCATCTTGCAATGAAGAAAATCAAGGCATTACCCAAATTAATAAAAACACATGGCAGCTGTGCGGACAACTCGGACACTGGCGAATCGACTACCGTGTATATGCCTTTGATGTTTCTGTACGCGGCTCATTTTTAAGCACGAAGCGCGGTTTTTTTGACGGTGCATGCTTATTTTTGTATCACCATAACCGCAAGCAAGAGCCTTGCCGCCTGACCATTCACGGATTGCCTGAATATTGGGGCATCGCCACCGCGTTGCCAAAAACCAACACTGCGCACAGTTTTCAGGCAGCCAACTACCGTGAATTCATTGACTACCCCGTGGAAATGGGGCAGTTATTGCGCTTATCGTTTCAGGCAGCCGATATTCCGCATGAAATCGTCATCAGCGGACACCATGATGTATTCGATCACGATCGTTTATTGCACGATGTACAGCGTATTTGTGAGACCGAATTGGCTCTGTTTGACGCACAACCGCCGTTCACTCACTATGTTTTTTTGTTGTTTGTCGGCAATAAAATATACGGCGGCTTAGAACACATTGCCTCCACCACCCTCATGACCGACCGCCGCGCCCTGCCCCGACGCAATATGGGCAGCGAAACCGATGATGCCTACATTAACCTGCTTGGCTTATTCAGTCATGAGTATTTTCACGCTTGGAACGTCAAATCAATCAAACCCAAAGCCTTTGCCGACAGCGATTTAAACCAAGAAGCCTACACCCGCCTGTTATGGGCATTTGAAGGCATTACCTCTTATTACGATGATTTATTTTTGGTGCGCAGCGGCGTCATCAACCCGTCGCAATATCTGAACCTGCTCGCCAAAACAATTACCCGTGTCCAGCAAGGTGCAGGGCGTTTACAGCAAAGCCTCGCTGAATCCAGTTTCACAGCATGGACCAAATACTATCGGCAAAACGAAAACAGCCCCAATGCCATTGTCAGTTATTATCAAAAAGGCGCGTTGGCGGCACTGTGTTTGGATACACACATTCGCCGCATCAGCCAAGGACAAAAAAATTTAGATGACGTGATGCGTTATCTTTACCGCGACTGGCAGCAACGGCATCAAGGACTGGCTGAAAATGAATGGTTAAATTTGGCTGAACAAGCCGTTAATGTGGATTTAAGCGATTTTCAGGCAGCCTGTATTGACCATACAGGGGATTTACCGCTGGCTGAATCCCTGCAAACAATCGGTATTGCCCTGCAATGGTTTGCCCTGCCGCCGCAACACGGCGGTGCTTATGCAAACACATTCCCTGCCGCCAACACCCCTGCTGCCGACTTCGGCGCACGTTTTCAGGCAGCCGCTTTAGGAATCGTTCTCACACAAGTTTTCAATGGCGGCAGTGCCGAGGCGGCGGGTTTATGTGCAAACGACCAAATCATTGCAATCAACCGCGAAATCATCAGCGATTTTTCAGCACAATGGCAAACCTGCTCAATCGGAGACATCATCAACATAGATTATATTCGCGACAATATTTTGTACCAAACCACGCTTACCGTTCAGGCAGCCCATGCTGACACTGCACTTTTGAGCATTGCCAATCAAGCATTGATGGATAATTGGCTGAAAAATGAAACACCATTTAAATAATCCATGTACACCAAACAAGACATGGCTAAACGGCTATTTTTTTGCACGTGAATACGATTTTTCATTCCGCTTTCTACCATACAGTGGCTTGGTTGTTTCGGATTGCTGCGTGATGAAAAAAGTAGTTTGGTTGTATATTGATTATTGATTTGGTACAACCCGTTTAAAATAACTAAGATACTGTTTTTTAATATAAATACAGCCTTACCAACACCTTAAATGGGTAGCGTTCACTGCTGACACAGGATTTTGAATGAGACTTGCTTTGAAACTGATAATAAAAAAACAATCTTATCTTAAAAGAAGCCATTAATTGTTGAATATTCTGCTCAATTTATTATTCCGTCTAAACAAAAACAGACCGATAACATTCATTATCGGTCTGTTTTGCGTAATGCAACAGAAACAACTTATTTGATTTCGACTTTTGCGCCAGCTTCTTCCAGTTGTTTTTTGATGTCTTCGGCTTCGGCTTTAGAAATGGCTTCTTTAACTGCTTTCGGTGCACCGTCAACCATGTCTTTGGCTTCTTTCAAGCCCAAACCGGTGATGGTGCGAACCACTTTAATCACGCCTACTTTTTGTGCGCCGGCTTCAGTTAAGATGACGTCAAATTCAGTTTTTTCTTCAACAGCTGCCGCAGCACCGCCTGCAGCACCGCCGCCCACTGCCAAAGCAGCAGCAGAAACACCGAATTTTTCTTCAAACGCTTTAACCAAGTCGTTTAATTCCATCACAGTCAAATTGCCTACTGCTTCCAAAATGTCTTCTTTAGTAATCGCCATGCTATCAAACTCCAAAATAATCAATTAAATAAAAAGTAACTCAGTTATCGTGCGCTTTTATCAAGCTGCTTCTTCGGCTTTTTTCTCTGCCAAAGCTGCCAATGCACGAGCAAAACCGGATACAGGTGCTTGCATCACACCCAAAAGTTTCGCCAACAACTCTTCGTAACTCGGAATTGATGCCAACTCTGCCGTTTGCGCCGAATCCAATAAATCGCCGTTGTAAGAACCGGCTTTGAGTACGATTTTGTCGTCTTTTTTCGAGAATTGGTGCAACACTTTTGCAGCAGCAACAGGATCTTCAGATGTAGCATAAACCAAAGGACCTACCATTTGGTCTGCCAATGCTGCAAATGAAGTACCTTCTACCGCGCGGCGAGCCATGGTGTTTTTCAACACGTGTAAATACACGCCCTCTTTACGGGCGTTGGCGCGCAACTCGGTCATACTGGCAACACCGATACCGCGATACTCAGCAATCACCATGGTTTGAGCATTCGCAATAGCGGCTCTGATTTCTTCCACGGCTGCTTTCTTGGTTTCAATATTGAGACTCAAGATATACCTCCACTGTTTATCATTCAGAGCAGTTTAAAAAACCACTCCACCCAGCGCGGCAACCCAAAAAGACATTGATAAGCAAAGCTTACAAAATAAATTCCGGGACTACCGTCTGCGTAGGGCTGAAATCATCACCAATATTGCTTTGATGATCATTTGGTTTAAGATAAAAATCCCCTACGGTCTTGGACATCCGTCCGATTATTTTATTCGGACAGCCCATGATGTTAATCTAAGATTAACACCTTTGTTTTCAGGCAGTCTATTTATGATTCAGGCTACCTGAAAAGCATTTTTAATATCTGCTTAGCTGTTGGCACTGCCTACATCAACGCGTACACCCAAACCCATTGTGCTGGAGACGGCAATTTTTTTCAGGTATTGACCTTTGGCTGCTGCCGGTTTGGCTTTCACCAAAGCATCTAATAAGGCATTGAAATTTTCACGCAAATCGGCTTCATTGAAAGAAGCTCTGCCAATGGTGGCGTGAATAATACCGGCTTTATCAGTACGGTATTGCACTTGACCGGCTTTGGCATTTTTCACAGCTTCTGCCACGTTGGGCGTAACTGTACCGACTTTCGGATTCGGCATTAAGCCGCGCGGACCCAAAATCGTACCCAATTGACCAACAATACGCATGGCATCAGGAGAGGCAATCACCACATCGAAATTCAGATTGCCTTTTTTCACTTCTTCAGCCAAATCTTCAAAACCAACCACATCTGCACCGGCTGCTTTTGCCGCTTCGGCATTCGCACCTTGAGTAAACACGGCAACACGGGTGGTTTTACCCGTACCTTTAGGCAACACCACAGAACCGCGAATCACTTGATCGGATTTACGCGGATCAACACCCAAATTAAAAGAAACATCAATGGATTCATTAAACTTGGCGGTCGCGTTGGTTTTCACCAAAACAATGGCTTCATTAATAGGGTACAGTTTATTGCGATCCACTGCAGTACGCAGTGATTGCATGCGCTTAGACAATTTAGCCATTTACACGCCCTCCACATCTAAGCCCATTGAACGCGCACTGCCAGCGATAATACGCACAGCGGCATCCAAGTCAGCAGCGGTTAAATCCGGCTCTTTGGTTTTGGCGATTTCTTCCAATTGCGCACGGGTTACTTTACCCACTTTTTGCGTCAAAGGATTGGAACTGCCTTTTTGAATACCGGCGGCTTTTTTCAGCAAAATACTTGCCGGCGGCGTTTTCATCACAAAAGTAAAAGATTTGTCAGCGAACGCAGTAATCACTACCGGCGTGGGCAAACCGGGCTCCATGCCTTGGGTTGCCGCATTAAACGCTTTACAAAACTCCATAATATTCAAGCCGCGCTGACCCAAAGCAGGACCAATCGGCGGAGAAGGGTTGGCTTTACCTGCAGGAACCTGCAGTTTAATATAGCCGACAATTTTTTTTGCCACTTTGATTGCACTCCAAAAAACGGGTCAAACGCAACATGATTAAATGCCGCTCCCCAAAAATAACTATTAATAATAAAACATTTCTTGCTATTTCGCAAGTATCGCTTTTATTTCAACATCATCTGCCGGTCTTTAAACCAGTTTTTCAACCTGTGCAAATTCCAACTCCACAGGGGTTTCCCGTCCGAAAATCTGCACGGCAACCCGCAATTTATTGCGGTCGTAATTTACTTCTTCTACCACACCGCTGAAATCTGCAAATGGTCCTTCGTTCACACGGACTTGTTGTCCGATTTCAAACTGTACTTTGGGTTTGGGTTTTTCCACGCCGCTTTGTACTTGTTGCAAAATAGCATCAACTTCACGCTGAGAAATCGGTAAAGGTCGGTTTGCCGTTCCGCCGATAAAACCAGTAACACGCGGCGTACTTTTAACCAAATGCCAAGATTCGTCGGTCATTGCCATTTCCACCAACACATAGCCGGGGTAAAACTTACGTTCCGTAATGGCTTTTCTGCCGTTTTTAATTTCCACCACTTCTTCAACCGGCACTAAAATCTGACCAAAATAATCACCCATATTCTCGCGTTCAATGCGTTCCTTGAGTGTTCTCTGAACATTTTTTTCGAAACCCGAATACGCATGAACCACATACCATTGCTTGCTCATGGCTTAACTCCTTTTCATTAAGACGTCAAAAAACAGCCATGAAATAACGCTGTCCACGCCCCAGATAAACAGGGCCAATACAGCAACAAACGCCATTACAAACAAGGTCATGCGCATGGTTTCCGTTCGTTCCGGCCACACCACTTTTTTTGCTTCAATAACGGATTCTTTGACATACCCTGTTAATTGATGACCGCTTACCGTCCAGAAAAAGACAATCACAACAGCCAACAATACGCCCGCAGCAGGAAACAGCGCACGCACATACACAGACAGTTGAGCCGTAAACGCATAAAACGCCCACAAACCACCTGCCACCAACAATCCCGCCAAAACAAATTTTACTAAATCCATGCGTTTACTTTGCCGTTCTTCTTGCTGCGCACGTTGTTTCAATTCGGTTTTTGACAATTTTGTTGCCTTTACTGCGACATCTTCCGATGTTTTTTGATTCATAAAAACACCTACTTAGTATAAACAATAAAAAGACTAACCGGCACTTGGCCGGTTAGTCTGATTTTTGGCAGGCCAGGAGGGTCTCGAACCCCCAACCCTCGGTTTTGGAGACCGATACTCTACCAATTGAGCTACTGGCCTGTAAACCTATTATTACGCAATCACGGTAGCCACAACACCTGCACCCACTGTACGACCGCCTTCACGAATGGCGAAGCGCAAGCCTTCTTCCATTGCAATGGGGGCAATCAATTCTACAGTAATGGCAACATTTTCACCCGGCATCACCATTTCCACGCCTTCTGACAAGGTAACCGCACCGGTTACGTCAGTAGTACGGAAATAGAATTGCGGACGGTAGTTGGCAAAAAACGGGGTATGACGACCGCCCTCTTCTTTGCTCAATACATACACTTCTGCTTTGAATTTGGTGTGCGGGGTAATTGAACCGGGTTTAGCCAATACTTGACCGCGCTCAACTTCTTCGCGTTTAGTACCGCGCAGCAATACGCCGACGTTGTCGCCTGCCTGACCTTGATCCAGCAATTTGCGGAACATTTCCAC
>NZ_JQKE01000071.1 GCF_000745895.1 Stenoxybacter acetivorans DSM 19021
GGGACAGAATACAAGGGAACGCCGGAACACGCTTTCAGGGCGGTCTGTACAGAACATCGCATCAATCAAAAATTTACCCGAGTTGCCCGCCCACAGACCAATGGTAAGGCAGAGCGGGTTATCAGGACGTTGATGCAGATGTGGCACGATAAAACACGCTTTCAGGACAGTGAGTATCGAAAGCTGGAGCTAAATCGCTTCATCAACTACTACAATACGGTGAAGCCCCATAAATCACTTAACGGAGCGACACCATACGAGGTACTAGAGAAATATTTTTATTTTGATGAAAAGTGTAAACAACGCGGATAATTCTTACAGCCGCGTTTTGTTGCTGCATACAACAAAACGGTCTTTTTTGGTTTAATGAAATTTCAGGCAGCCTGAAAGGATTAACGATCGATGTCATAACCCTCTGTTTGCTGTGTTTCCTGATGATTGGTTTGCCATTGCCGCTGTGTTGCTTGCTGTTCACGTGCCTGTTGCTGCTCGGCGCGCTGCTGCTCGGGTGTTTGCATGGGGTGTACCCAATTGAACTCTTTTCCGTCCATGTCTTTGGCGGCGTTTTCATAAAAGTTACGCATCGCTTCTGTGCGCGGGTGTTCGGCTAAACCGTCCAAGATTTTCAGCATATGCCGCTCGTAGTAACCAAACTTCGCTTGGTTTATCGGCGACAATTCGGCAACTTTTTCGGAACATGCGGCTTTGACGGTTACCAATTCGGTTTGTAAGGCGGCGTGGCGTAAATCGTCGGCTGCCCGCGCTATGGGTGCGGGTGTTTCGGTTTGTGAACCGCCGATCGGTACTTGATTGCGCGCTTCCAATTTATCGGCTTCTGCCAGTGCGGCAAGATCCGGCTCGGTTTGCTTTTTCAGATCAATGATGCGTTCGGCGGTAGCTTGATTTGGATCTGTCCGCGCAGCCGGTGCCGCCGGAGCAGCCGTTTCACGGTGTTGCTGTTCTCCTGCTTCTATGCTGTTTAAGCTTCTTTCCTGACGCAGTTTTTCTGCCAATGCCAAATCTGCTGCGGTAGGAGTGTAGCCGGTGGTTTGTATGCCTTGACTCGCTGCCATGGCATACATCAGGCTTTTGAATTCTTTGCTGCCTGAAAGTTTAATGCTGTCCCAGCCTTTGGCTTGGGCGACTGCCAGCATGTCTTTGACGGTTTGCGCGTCGGTTTTAGCGGTGCGCAATTTCTTGCCTTGGTCTTCAAACAAGACGGTGGCGGCGTTTTGGCTGTCGTAGTAGAGCCGGTTGTCTTGGAAATGTCCGTTGGCAATCAGATACCGCTGTTTTAAATGCTCGGGCGGGTCGTAGTTGATGTCGGTAATTGCTTTTTTTTGAGCAAATGTGTCGGCAAGTGAAGTGTCAGTTCGGGTTGTCGGCTCGGTGGTTTCACGTGTGCGCGGCGACCATGCGGCATTCTTTAACAAAGACCAAAATGTTGTTGGTTTGGTGGTTTCGGGTTTTGCCGCTTGCTGTTGCCGTGCGGTGTATTCAATGCTGTTTTCGGTGGGTTGCTGTTGTTCGGCTGGTTTAGGCTGTTCGGCCATGGCTTGCTCCTGTTTCGGGGTGGCAGAAACGGAAGAAGCCGCCAAATGATTGGCGGCTTCGGGTTTAACCGGTTGATTTAGTGTATCCGTTTGGCGATTTTCTGGCGGTATTCCTCGTCCTCGCTCATTCGCTTGTGTGCTGCGGTTAGTCCCTTTAACCACTGTTCCCCCGTAAAAATCTGATTCTCTGGCGTGTTGGTAACAGGCTTCGCCGATGCGTTCGCGGTTTCGTTCCAGTTCTGTTTCAAGTCGTTGTTTAAGTTGTTCATGATTGCCCTCTGAGCGTAAAAGATTGATGTGGTTCCAGCCGTGATATTCCTGCGGATTATGTATATCACGTTTATCAACAATCATTAAAGATACTTTGTCGCCAAATTGTTGATGAATTTGTTCCAAGCCATTTGGCAAGTTACCTTGCAAACGCGCCATAATTTCAATCGGCGCACCGCGCCCGACTTCATTAAAGCGTTTAAAAGTATTATTTAAGGCGTTTTCAGGTAAGGCGTGAACGGCAATAATGTGCGGTTTTAAACCTTGGTCTAATGCTGCCTGAATTTTAGAAATTCCAGCATTGGGATTGGCAAGCTGCCCCTCGTAGATAACGGCATAATCATCAGGCATTTTTCCTGCATACAATACCGATGAGGTTTTACCTGCACCCTGCACACCCGTCAAAAAAATAGCTTTATCCTGATTGGGTGCGGCGCTTTCTAAAGCCCGTTTAAACTGAGCCGAAGCCAGCACCGCTGAAGTATTGTGGACAGCATCAACATAACGGCTTCGCGCCTCATTGCTTGCATTATACTCCGCAAACTGGTCTTTCATTAAATCAGAACACACATAACGCCCGTTAAAAGAATCGGGGTGATTGGCGTAACTTTGTAAAAACCGTTCGGGGTCGGCTTCCACTTGGGCAATCACCGCATCTTGTACGGCTTGTTGCTCTTCATCAAGAGAAGTCAGGCGTTTGATGGGTTCCAGTTCAATGGTTTTGTTCAGTGCTATAGCGGTTTCGGGTTTGGTTTCTTCCGAAATGGAAGAAGCCGCCAATGGTGGATTGGCGGCTTCAGGCTTTGGGGCGGATTCGCTTAGTTCGGTTTCTCGTCCGTTACGAAGTTGAATTTTCTCGGTTGATTTTGATATTGTTGTCTCAACCATTCCGATGCTATTTTCATATCCCTGTCCAGTTCGTCTATCTCTGCTTGTGTCAGCATTCGCGGTGCGTTCTGATTTGGGATTAGGGTTTGTGGTACTTGAGTTTGGTTCATGATGATTTTCCTTTGAGGTTTCTTGTTCTGCAATGGCTTGCTGTGCCAATTGCCGTGCAATATTAATGCGTTCTCGAATTTGTTCAACCGTTGGTTTTTTTAAATGTCCTGCTTCGGCTTGGGTAAGTTTATCAATGCCGTAACCAAATTCGCTTTTCCAATATTGGTTCATGGCATTGCCATGATTGCGCTCAATATTTGCCAGCATGGTTGGTTTGACAGGCAAATGTAATGCACCCTCATGAGCCGTAACGACTGCTGCGCCCAGTACCTTGCCGCCACGATTTTCAATATAGCCTTTTAATGAAGCAATTGTACCACCAACTGATAAGGAGTCATCAACAACAATGTATTCACGGTCAGGTTTTACCTCACCACTAAATATGGGCTGATGGGCAAACCGATGATCAATGCCAGAACCAGTACGATTGACCTTTTGGATTTGTCTGATATTCTCTTCCACAGGTAAATCCAATTCACGTCCCAACGCATGAGCCATTGCTAATGGAATTTTATTTTTACCCGAAACTTCTTCAGCCAGCACAGGTACAAGGTACGGCTTGCGATCACCAATCATTTGCTTCATTTCAGCAACTACTTTATTGATTAGCATTCTATCAATCATCTGTTTGGCAGCAATAACATCACCGCCTTTGGCGGCTTTGTACTCAGGCTGTTTATATAATTCGCCTAAATCACTATTACGCACCACAGGCGGAAAGTCTCCCCATGCGCTGCGCTCGGGCTTGGGTTCTGTTGTCTCTGAATTATCTTGATTGTTCTCACTCATTTCATGCTCCCTGAAAACAGTTTGCATTGTTTCATTTTTGGGTTCAAGCGACAATGGCGGTTCAGGTATTTCAGGCTGCCTGAAATGTTCAGGAATGCTTTGCTTCACCGCTTCTATCCCCGCCAATTGCTGCAAATCATTAAAATCACTGGGCAGCTTGTCATTGCCGTACTGTGCTTGGTAGCGGGCAATTTCTGCTTCGCTGAACTCCGGTAAAATCACCTGCGCCCGCTCACCAAACACCTCAGCAGCTTGATGGGCTTTCTGGCTGCCTGTTTGAGAAACATCATTATCAGCGGCAATCAATACTTGTGCGTTTTCAGGCAGCCTATCTTTGAGTTGCTCCGCAACCGCTTTCAAATTACCTGCATTAAAAGCAATCACCACGGGTTTACCCGTGGCTTGGTTCAGACTCGCGGCAGTCGCAAAACCCTCGGCTAAAATCACGCCGTTTTTAATGTTGCTCTCATCGCCGATAACGGTAAAACTGCCCTGCATTTTGCCGTTGGTGAGAAAGCGTTTGCCGCCGTTTTCATTGATAAATTGCATGGACACGATTTCACCGTTTTGCCTCATCGGTATCAGCAAATTGCTTTGCCCTTGGTATCGGCTTTGTTTGATTTGACTGATAACAGCAGGGTCGGTAATGCCTTTGGCTTTGAGATAAGGGTGGTTGGGATTGGCGGCTTTGCCGTTTTTCCAAAGGGTTTGTGCGGTGAATTGTGCTTTGGCTTGGGCGGCACGGGTGGCTTCGGCGGCTTGCTGCTGTCGCGCTTGCGCTTCGGCTTTTCGTTTTGCTTGTGCTTCGGCGGTTGGCGGGGCATAGGGCTTTTCGGGTTTGTAGCCGTTTTGACGGGCTTCATAAAACAAGCTGCCAATCCGCACTTTGCCTGCTTTCAGGCTTTTCCAAACATCTTTGGCATCGCGGGTTTTGTAGTTGGACGATTGTCGGGACCATTCGTCCCAAACATCAAAGCCGTCTTCGCCCAATTCGTCTTTGATTGCCGCACCCATTTTTACCCATAAATCGCGGTTTTGGCTGTCTAAATAACTTAAGGCGTTTTGAATTTCTTGGCGGTCAGTCTCATTGCGGTCAGTCATGGCTAATCCTTATGGTTGAACATTATTTTTTGGCTTGCAATTGGTGCAGCAGCGGTAAGTAATACGGATCGGCTGCGTCTTGATCTAAATGCGTTGCCAAGTTTTCTGTTAATTGCGGTTGCGGTTTATTGTTTTTCAGCATCAGGCTATTAAGCAGTTTCAACCCCGCGTCTTCGCCGTTCACCGTTTCTACCAGCGGTGCGGTTTGATTGAGTTCTGCTTCGGTTTGCGGCTTGGGTACAGATTGACGATTGCCGACATGGACGTGTAATACGGGAATCGCCACCCGAGGCAGATTCGCCCGGGCTTGAAATATCGGCTCTTCGTAATAGCGAATTTTTTTGGCATATATCGTGCGCATCGATGACAAACTGACCAAGCAATCGGTTTTCGGCATGATTTTGAGCTCCTGCGGCATCATCAACGCCCGCTTTTGATCCGATTCCGATTTGCTGCGGCTGCCGCTTTTGCCCATGCTGCGGCTTTTGGATAATGCCTTGTATGTTTCATAGCCCAGTAACTTGCTGTATTCCTCGGCTTCTTGGGTGGTATTGGGCGGATAAATGACTTGTGCTTCAAAATTGCTCCAGAACGTCTGCGCCCCCTCTTTGCCGTATAGCTCAGTAACTTGGGACTGCGTCTGAATAATGATGAATAGCCGTAAACCGTAACCCGCGATGTAGCCAACGCCGTGCTTAATCGCCGGAACAACACCAAGGGCAGTGAATTCGTCCATCAGCAAAAGACACTGATGTTTTGCTGGCGGATAGTCTTCAGGCAAACCTTGCTTGATGTTCTGATCAATCAGCTGGCTGAAAAACAGATTGGTTAAATTGGCAAACACCTGTGTGTCTGTGGGATTTAATCCCAAGAACACCGTCATTTTTTGAGTACGTACTTCGCGTAAATCGAAGTCATCACCCGAAATTGCCGCTTCAACCACCGGATCTAAAAAGATGCCCAAGCCTGCGGTTAATGTAGCTAATACGTCCGCACCGCTTTTTTCATTGCTGTTTGCAAAACCATAGAGCAGGGTTTTGCATTGGTCGGAAAGCTGAATAAGCGCGGGATTGGCTTCCCGTACCGCCAAATCTTCTTGCAGCCATTTGGCTAAAGGCATGCCGTTACTCGGTGCGGTCATGCGAAAGAGGTTGGATAGTGTGGTTAAAGTGCGCGGGTTTTGTCGGTCGGGGTCGGCATCGAAACGCTCTTTTTCGGTTTCAACCAAATACAGTACTAAGCCCGTAAACAGCTTTTGGGCGGATTCGTCAAAGAATTTGGACGAGCCGCCTTTTTCACTTTTCGGGACGAGGATATTGGCAATACTCAGTGCATCTTTGTAAGTGTATTCGGCTTGACGGCGCACGTATGTAAGCGGATTCCAGCGGTGTGAACGCAAAGGTGCGTTTGAGTCGGTGGCGTTTTCAGGCATCACGCCGCTGGGATTAAACAGAAACACTTTTTGTTTCAGCTCCCGCTCTCTGAAACCACCCGTAATGAGAAAATTCTCTAACTTAGGGTCATACACCACCATGCTGCCGCGATAATGCAGACAATTCGGAATCACCACACCCACGCCTTTGCCCGAGCGGGTCGGGGCAGCAATGTAGAGAAAGGTATTGCTTGACCAGCGCAAAAAATCCTTGCCGACTTTGCCGATAAGCAAATCGGGATACATCTTGATATTTCGTTTTAGATTTTGTTTTAATTTCTCATCATTGAGCAGCAGCCCCGAGCGGAAGATTTCGCTGCGGTTGGCAAACCGTGCTGAACCGTGCAGCTCTCGTTTTTCTTTGGCAAACGCGAGAATCAAAACCATCAGCAGCGGCACAATCGGCGCGAAAATGGATAAGCCGAAATACAGGTAAAACGGTACTGTCCAGCTGTTTGGCAATTGATTACGGGCGTTGAAGTAACGGAACAGCAGCATTAAAGAAGGACGGGCTTTGGCAGCGACTTGATCAATAAACAGCCATGAGCAAAGATATTGACCGGCAACAGCGAAAATCAGGGCGGTGATTAAACCGAATAATAGGATAGGCAGACGTTTGGGTGGGTTTTGATTCATACGGGTTTCCCTTGTGTAAAGAGCGGGCGTAAAAAAACCGCCACACTGAACTGCACCTTTAAAGTTGGGTTGGGTGTCCAACTTTCGGGGTGCAGTTCACAAGAGGCGGTTGGGTGGTTAATATACTGAAAATTCCTTAAAATTTTGAGAGCTTCACCATGAGTACATCAATTGATATTGCTTTCTGCATTGAGCTTAATAAAAATATGGATATAGAAGAGGCTGGTATGGAATATCTTGCACTAGATGCAGATAAACGAAAAAAATTCCATTTCTACTGTGCTGATTCCGAGTGTAAACAATACGACGGAACGAGAACGCAACTGTCTTCAGTCAATTTAGAATTTGTTGTTTTTGACTATGATTCAGATACACGTAAATATTCAAAGTGACCACATTTTCGAATATTCCCTAAGCAATTTCACTCAGAAAATTGTCAGGCAATAGATAGCGGAAAAGTGAGCGACATTGTTGGTGGTACCAAAAAAATAAACAGTAATTCCTCAAAGCAAGACCAAAAAATAAAAACATCATCATATATTGATATATTTATCAGAAATCCTCAGCGCACCACTCAGTCTCATGATGACAAAAGTGAGGATGTTACCTCCGGTAAAAATATCAAAAACCACCTAACCTTACATTTAATTGATCAGAACAATGGTAAAAAAAACCAAAAAAGCCTTACAAGGACGGAAAAACTTAGAGTTCTTGTTGGCAATTATCTGCGTGCACGTGAGAAATCAAACCTAGAACAGGTTTTTAAAATTCTGAATGAGCGATATTATACATTTCGGGAATTTTTTAAATATTTCAACAAAGTATATAATGATAGTAAATTTTCTGGTGTGCATATGGGGAACTGTAGAGTTAGGCATTCAAATGATGCGTGGTTTCTTAATTTCTATGACACATTGGAACTATACCCTGCCAAACCTGTTATCATGGTACTGACCGATAACATGTTGAAACAATATCAATACCGAAATAATTTGATTCCTCTACTGAATTTTTCTATTGAAAATAGGGCATATATACGCGCTTTCTTTATGAACCCTGTTTATGAAGAAAAAGAATCCAGAGTGTTGGTTAAGATTAATTCATTGTTTGATTTGGATTTAAGACCAAGTGCCAAAGATATTAAAGCCCAATCTGCACTATGATTGAGCAAATTCGATACGATCGTGATGATATGCGCACAATTTCAGATCCAGTTGCTTAGTCAAAGCCAGAATGAAATACATGGCATCGGCACTGTCCTTCATGTCATAGACCGTAGTTGCTTGCTGCGCGAAATCTTCCGAAATATTCATCGGTTCAAAAAATTCACCGGCTTCGTTGATGATGACTGAGATGCTTTGATACCCGGACAGACTCAGATCCAGCGCATGACAGAGACAGCTGCGATGAACGCGATAAATATACCATTCAGCTGATTGAGGTATTTGATTGTCAAAGTAAAGTCGAATCGCTTTGACTAACTGATTGATTATCGCGCCTGCTGTTTTGATTGTGACTAAAGTATCATCAACTTCTCGATCGAAAAGTATTATATTGCTCATAATATCCTCTTTTCTATTTTTTCTTCTAAAAAAATTGCCTTGCGATTCAATTTCCTAGCAGACTCATTCCCATGCCGATCCAGTTGGCTGATTAAAATTCGCAGCCACCATATCAAAACGGTCTGAGCAATGACAACGCCTGTCAAACACCATGCTGTGATTTCCATGTTTAATTCTCCTCCTGTTTCGCAGTATCCGTATTGTTCATACGGATACCTTGTTGTGTTTTCAGCAAGTTTTCGGCTCTGTCTAAGCCCCTAATGGTGTCCGCTAAAATCCAAATCATGACAGCTTCTACCAAGGTGATGATCAAGAAGCAAAACGCAATAAAAATCATGTTTATCTCCCTTTAGTTTGTCGGAAGCTCGGTGACTGATTCTGTTTCCGGCTCGGTTTTATTATCAGCAGACGCGCTGATGATTTGAACACTGTCGGCGATAATTTCCCACACCGTCCGTTCCTGTTCATGCTTATCCGTATAATGACGGCTTCTGATTTTGCCGTGTACTTGTACGGTATTGCCGGTGCGGCACAAGTGGCAGACGATTTCAGCTTGCTTGCCGTACAGCACGGCACTGAACCATTCTGTCCGCTGCTGCGGTGTCCCTTGTTTGTCGGTATAACGCTCGTTATAAGCGATGTTGAGTGTAGTGATTGCCGTTTCATCGGGCAGGTATTTAAGTTCGGGCGTTTTGCCCAAGTTACCCATAACGGTAATGCGATTAAAATAAGGATTCATGATGAGTACGCTTTCTGATGTGAAAATATTGAAACAGTGGATCAAAGATCTGGAACGCTTTCGGGATTGATGCGGCGATTTTGGCGGATTGTTTTTTTGAAAGGAGGGTGGCATTCATGGCAGATATTCCCGTAAATGATGAATTAACTGAATTGCGTGCAGAACTGACGGTGGTGCGTGTGGAATTGGATCGTTTGCAGACAGTGGTTCAGCAGTTACTGCTGTTTGATTTGTATTCGGTGGATACCCTAAACAATAAACAACGGCAAGTATTGAGTAAATTCATGGGAGATGACTCACCGGCAGGACTGTATTTCAAAGAGATAAAACAAACCGAAGAGTACCACCAGTTTTTGCTGCAAACCCGTCAGCGTGCGGAACAATTGATGCAATCTGTCAGCTGGGTAAACGAAACCGATGAATAAGCAGTTTCAGCAACTCAACATGTGTAAGATGTTTTTACGGATGGTTTCTGCCCTTTCAGGCAGCCGCGTTTCATTGGTTGCTTGAATTGCTTCTCGGTTATGGCAGTTTTGATCACTGCCGCGTCCGATGTTTAACAGCCGTAAAATTTTAGAACGACAATCAGCAATTGCCGTGGTTTCCGTGCTGTTGTTTTTGTTTAACGCGGCAGTCTTGTCTAAATTGCCGCCGTTGAGAAATGAAACCAGTTCTTCCGCATCACGCACAGAGCCGCAAAAATCGCTGATATAAAACCTGCCGTCTGGTAAAAAGAAACCCACCGCAAACACATTGGGCGGCAGGTCGGTTTTACCATGCAAAACAGCAAAAACAGCAATATCGCTGTGCATCAATTCATTGGTGTTTAAGTAAACATACATGGTTTTTCTCCGGAATTTTTCTGTGAAATGAATAAAGCCGCCATACTTGGCGGCTTCGCTTTTTCAGTAACGCAGAACAGGGTTTAAATGCGGTTAAAACAACGGTTAAAACACAAAGCCAAACCCGATCTTGGCAGCGGGGCGGCTGTCTGAAGAGAGTGATTGACCAAACCCGCCGTAAACTTTCACTTTCCCTGTTTTATTGAGGTAATTCACCCCAACAGCAAGCGCGGTTTCAGAATCATACTGCCCCAAACCCATGCCCGCCGCCCATTGACCGGGCTGTTGCTGCGGGTATTCGATTGTCATTGCCATTGCAGCGGCAATGCCTCGGCTGGCGTGTTTGCGGTTGGCATTGATTTTGTTGTCAAGTGTTTGCATCGTTTGTTGTGTGTGGCTCGCCAGCGCATCCAATTGACCGCGATTGACTGCGTCATTTGCCGCTTGTCCGTCGGCAACGCCGGTAATTCGCCGATCACCTTGTGTTCCTGCCACATTCACCACCGTGCCGTCTTGTTGAGCCGCCACTTTGATTTCACGGCTGGTACTGTCTTGGGTAACCAAGCCAATGCCGGTGTTGTTCAAACGTTCGTTGATGTTGGTGATGTCCGTTTCATGCCGCGCCACAGTGGTTTCGGTTTGGGTCAAACGATTGTCAATGTGGCTGACATTGGTTTTGATGTTACTGATGTCGGCTTCGTTGACGGTAACCCGTTGGTCAATATTCGTTACATCGGTTTTGATTTGGGCAATGTCGCCGCTGTTGGCGGTAACTTGAGTATCCAAAGCCGTCAAAGCATCACCAACATTGTTGTGGCTGCTGCCTTGTACACTGTAATTCGGTGCAGTGAGCTTGCCGCTTGTGGTGTCGTACGCCGCCCCGCCGCCCAAAGCCGCCGCCGTATCTTGCCCCAGACTGTCGGCTTTGGCTTCGATTTTGGCAACGGCTTGCGCATTGGCAGCCGTGCTGTTACTGATTTGATTGATCAAATTCTGCTCGGTTTGCCACAATTGAGAACCGTTTACCGCCTCGGTGCTGTTTTGAGTAACAGCCCCATCAGCAACACCCGCTAAAACACGATCACCTTGTGTTCCCGCAAAATTCACCGTTGTGCCGCCGGTATTGGCGGCAACGCTGATTTCTCCGGTATTCGCGTCTTGCTGCACCAAACCGGCTGTGCCGTTATTGAGGTTGTTTATCGTGTTTTGAACTTGGTTTAACGTGGTTTCGTTGGCAGTTACTTGGGTGTCCAAAGCCGTCAGCGCATCACCGACATTAGCGTGATTTGTACCTTGTACGGCATAGTTTGGTGCGGAAACCGCACCGGTTGCGGCATCATAAGATGAACCGCCGCCCAAATTGGCAGCGGTGCTGCTGCCCAAAGCGTCAACATTACTGCTCAAGTCGGCAACGGCTTGGGTGTTGCCGCTGCTGACATTGTTGATTTGCGATTGCAGATTTTGTTCGGTTTGCCACAGTTGAGAACCGTTTACGGCTTCGGTACTGTTTTGCGCAATTGATCCTGCTGCAACACCCACCAAAACACGGCTGCCTGAAGTGCCGCTGAAATCAACACGGGTACCGGCTTCAGCCGCGGCAACGGTAATCCTGCCGTTTGCCGCGTCGTAGCGCACCAAACCCAAAGAGCCATCGTTTAAACCGGTGTACAGATTGGTAATGTTTTGCTCGTGGTTGATTAACGTGGTTTCGTTGGCGGTAACACGGTTATCGATATTCGTTACATCGGTTTGGATTTGGGTAATATCCCCGCTGTTGGCAGTTACTTGGGTATCCAAAGCCGTCAGTGCATCACCGACATTAGCGTGATTTGTACCTTGTACGGCATAGTTTGGTGCGGAAACCGCACCGGTTGCGGCATCATAAGATGAACCGCCGCCCAAATTGGCAGCGGTGCTGCTGCCCAGAGCATCAACATTGCTGCCCAAATCTGCCACGGCTTGGGTATTGCCGCTGCTGATGTTGCTGATTTGCGATTGCAGATTTTGTTCGGTTTGCCATAGTTGTCCGCCGTTTACGGCTTCGGTACTGTTTTGCGCGACGGCTCCCGCGGCAACACCCGTCAAAATACGGCTGCCACCCGTACCGCTGAAATCAACGCGGGTACCGGCTTCAGCAGCGGCAACGGTAATCTTGCCGTTTGCTGCGTCGTAGCGCACCAAACCCAAAGAGCCATCGTTTAAGCCGGCGTACAGGTTGGTGATGTCCTGTTCGTGGTTGATTAGCGTGGTTTCGTTGGCAGTAACGCGGTTGTCGATATTTGTTACATCGGTTTGGATTTGGGTAATGCTGCCGCTGTTAGTGGTTACTTGGGTGTCCAAACAGGGCAATCGCATGAAAGATTTAACACAGTTTCAGTAGTTGCTCACGGTAATTATCAGAGGTAGCCGCCAGTAATCGCTGTACTTTAATGCCACCTTTGCGCTTCACAGGTGATAGGCGGATTAGGTTAAGAGATATGCGGTGTAATATGGCCAAGTTATGAGCAGCGAAGCCATTTCTGGCTCGCATTTGATCATCTTTAAAAGCAATATCCATGCACCAATGCAAACTGTTTTCAATGCGCCAATGCAGGCGTATGACGTGATTCAACAATTCGGCATTGTTTGATAAGCTGCTGATATATAATCGTTGTTCATAGGTTGTTTTTCCATTGATT
>NZ_JQKE01000072.1 GCF_000745895.1 Stenoxybacter acetivorans DSM 19021
TTCGACTTGCATGTGTAAAGCATGCCGCCAGCGTTCAATCTGAGCCAGGATCAAACTCTTATGTTTAATCTCAGCTTGTTTCCTTAAGCCGTGTCTTTCAACACAACTTAAGCTGGTCTGATTCAAAGAAATTGACAAGTCTTGATATTAAGTTAAACTTAATTCTTTTCTTGTCTTCTCGAATTCAGTGTGGGCTTCTGTTGCACCCACACTTATCGGTAATCTGTTTTGTTAAAGAGCGTTGCTTCCGCTTGGGTTTTACACTAAACTAGTATGTTCAGCGGTGTTTCCTTGTCGCTTCAGCGAAGAAAGCGAACTATACGTACCTTCGAGTTAACCGTCAAGCCGTTTGGCAAAAAAATTTTCTATGTTTTTTTAAAACGGCTGTTTTTATTGGTATTTGTTTTTAACCATTCGCTTGCTTACTCAATAAAATATTCGCATAAAGTTGCAGCTTCTCACTGATGCGCTTGAGTTGTGCCCATACAATTTGTTTGTTGGCGTGATCATTTTCATCATCAGGCTTAATTGCTTGCACCGATTCTGCCAATCTGTTTAAGGTTGCCTGAACATCTTGTGTTTCTGAAAAATTTTGTGTCATTACTTGAATACTCTGCGCACCTGCATCAAAAAAACGCGGCCAAAACCCGCTGCCATGATGTTGCCGTCTTTCTTCGTCCATGCGATGGCGAAATGTGCCTAATGTGGAAATACTGCTGATTAGTGCATAATTCAGTTGCAATAAAGTAAATGCTGTCGGCAATTGCTGTTGATACTTTTTCGGTTCAATGGACATATTGGATACGGTGTTACTTAATGCTGCCGCATTTTCATGCGCCGTGCGCCGTGCCAATCGATACGCAACATCATCTTTGCTGCCTGATGCCATTTGCGCCAGCACTTGCCGAAGATAAGCAGCATTGCCTTGCAAAGCGCGCATGGCGGTTTTACTTAAGGTTAAATAACGCCAATCCGGCCATAAATAAGAGACGGCACACCATGCAATCCCACTGCCCAGTAAAGTATCCAAAATGCGCGGATAAATCGTCTCTTGGGTATTTAAGCCCATCATGCCAAATCCGACCAACACTTGAATCGTAATAAAGAAAGTGGAAAAACCATAACGTCGTCGGCGCAATACCAAAAACAAAGTAGTGGAAATAACTGTAATCAATAACTTACCCTCAAAAGAGGGAATAATGTACACCAAAGCAGAACCCACCAGCACACCCAAAACAGTTCCCCATACACGCTGTTTCAGGCGCGTGGTGGTGGCGGAATAATTGGGCTGACACACCAGCAGTGCGGTCATTAAAATCCAATAACCCATGTGCAGCTGAAACAAGGTTACTACCACACAAATCAGTGCAGACATCATTGACATGCGCACAGCATGACGGAAAACAGATGATTCAAAATTCAGGTGTTTACGCAATGTGGGAATAATGTCGCGCAGATTGTCCACATCTTGACCGGCAATGGTTTCGTCAATTTCGTTGGTCTTTTTAACATTAAGTTTAATGTTTTCCAGCCTTTGCAATTGTTCGCTGACTGACAGAATATTGTCTAGAATTTGCTGTAAATACGGGGTATTTTTTGCAGTACCATGTTCAAGCAAATACACGGAAAATGCGCGCTTTAAGCCGTGTTCGGCTCGTGTCAAAAGAGAATCGTGAATGTAGCCGGCGTGTCGGTGCAATGCTTCGCCGACATTGCGGCATGCCTGCGCCTGCAACACAATTAACCGTTGAATCCGATAGAGTAAATCGCTGTGTGCCAATTGGTTCGCCAGCTCGCTGTATTCCGTATGACGCGAGCTGATCCGTTCATGAATATTTTGGATTGCCAAATAGTATTGCAATAAAAAAATGGTTCGTGCGTGGCGATGCTGACTGCGTAAACGGTAAAATAAAGTGCTGCGGCATTGGTTAAAAGCAGCCGTTACCGCCGCGTTGCTCATTGCCAGTTTGATTTCTTTTTCGTGCAAAAAATCGGCTTCATCGGGGTCAAAAAATTGGGCTTTAATCATCATATAATCTGCCAACTTTCGACATGCCTCTGCCAAACTTTCCTGCGCCGGATAATGCGGAAACAAGATATGCAAGCAAATGGTGCATAAAGTGTAAAGTAAAGTGCCGCACACCAGCATCATCGGATTCAAATACCAGACTAAATCAAGACGATAAGTCATTGCCGTGTAGAGCATTACCAATAAAGTACCAAACGTAATGGTACGGTAGCGCACATCAATCACACCCGCCATGGTAACGCAAAATGCAGCAAACACCATCAACGCAGCAAACAGCCACGGGAAAGGCAAAGCCAATTGCACGGCAAGCGATGCCAATGAAAAATGCAGCAAAGTAAAAAATAAATTGCGCAGCCGCCCGGTAAAACGATCGTCTAATTCCACCAAGCCACCGGCGATAATGCCTAAAAATAAAGCAGTGCTTTCGTGCAAAGCGTGGTTGTACCATACCCACAGCGCTGCCAAAGTACTGCTGATTAACACCGGCAAAAATGAAAGATAAGCGGTTTTGATTTTCATGCGGTTTTGATGCCGGGTAAATTTAACACATCAGCCGCTGATGCCAACATTTTCTCTGCCTGCCACGTTTCAATCCGATCATCTTTTGCCAAATAACCCCACAATGCCAATGCCGTGTGCATACCTGCGTTATTACCTGCCTGAATATCGCGTTCGGCATCACCCACATACCAGCAATTTTTCGGTGAAACATTCATTTGTTCACACGCATAAAACATAGGCTTGGTACTGGGCTTTGGCTCAGTGGTGGTGTCGCCGCTGACCACCACTGACGGTGCACTTGCAAAATGTAATTGCGGTACAAGGCGATGCGTAAACGAATGCGGTTTATTGGTGATGATGCCCCAAGCAATCCCGCGCTGCGTTAATACCGATAACATTTCATTCACACCGTCAAACAACACGGTTTTATCGGCAAATCCATTTTCATATTCTGCCAAATATGCTGCCCGCCATACCTTGTGTTCTGAGTGTGCTGTCTCAATACCTGCGCCCAGCCGTATCAAACCATTGGCACCGTGGCTGGCAATCGGACGAATTTCGTCCATGCTTTTTTCAGGCAGCCCTTTGCGTTTCAATAAACGATTCAGTGCGCCGCCCAAATCCAAAGCGGTATCGGCAAGTGTGCCGTCCAAATCAAATAACACCGCTTGAATATTCATAATCAACCCATTTAATAAAATATTGCGCCGCTGTTTTCAGGCAACCTGAAACCAATACAACACCAAATTCAAAGCGGCAACGCCCACAATCATGCTAATGAACACATTGCGCCAATACCGATAACTCACCAGCACCAACATCAAAGCCGACACTTGCGCCGCCAACAAGCCGTTCTCTGCGTTCAGCGGCGTTTGCCAATGCAAACCGGTTAATACCAATAAAGTCATCACACACAAAGGCAAGGCAAAATTCAGTGCATTAAGCAAAGTAGATTTCAGCCAGATTTTCGGCAGCATCGTTGGTGCGGCACGCAGTAAAAAGGTTATCAAACCCATTGCCAGCACGCTCACCAGCCACAGCATATTTTGACTCATGTTTTTATACACCAATACCGTGCGGCAATACCCACCACACACAAACCAACCGCAGTTAATAACATATATTGCTCCGTCAGCAACTGTGCCAACAGTAAAGACACGGCTGCCAGCACACAAGGCCAAAATACCCGTTTGCTTTGGTATTGTTCATACGCCAAAATCACAAATAAACACGTTAAAGCAAAATCCAAATGCGGTATCAATTCATTCAGCCCCGCACCTACGGCAATACCAATTATGGTGGCGCTAAACCAATAAAGCTGATTCAAACCCACAATCGGCGCAAACAGCGGACGGCGATAATGTTCAGGCAGCGTGGTCAGTACCGAAAAACTTTCATCGGTGAGTGCGAACAAAGCATAAGCGCGTTCAGCACGGTTTAAAGGCAAAGACGGCAGCAGCGGCAGTGCATAAAAAATATGGCGCAGGTTGATCACCAAAGTATTCAGCGTTAATACAGCAAACCCCGCCCCCGAAGCCAGCAGCGGAATTGCCGCATACTGCGCCGCTCCCGAATACAGCACCACGCTCAATAATAAAGTCAGCCAAACCGGCAGATGCGCGGCACTTGCCAACACCCCAAAAGCAATACCCGCCGGATAGTAGCCCATCGCAACCGGTGCAGTGTATTTCAACGCCAAGCCAAACCGCTGCTTGAAATTCAAACCAAGCTGGCTGTCATGATTGTTTTCTAAAGGAATCTTCATATGTTAATAACGGCTATTTACATGCTTATAAAATAATTTCAGGCAGCCTGAAACCGATGTTCACCTGTACACGCGAAATTTTATTTTTTTAAATTAACCGATTGATAAAGCAATCGGCGGCAAGGCAGCAGCAAGCAAAACAGTGTTAATTCAATCCGCCAACCAAGCCGCGCAAGAAACGATCACACCGCATCAACTGAGCCAATGTTACATACTCATTGGCTTTGTGCGCTTGGCGAATATCCCCGGGTCCGCAAATAACTGTCTGTATCCCGGCTGCCTGAAACTGCCCGCCTTCGGTGGCATAAGCCGCTTTTGCCTGCTGTTTATCGTCAAGCAATTGTTTGATTAGTGCGTGTAACCGTTCATTATCACTGCCATTGAGTGCCGGCACACTCTCGCGCCCGACCAATTCAATACCGCATTGTGCATCTGCCAAGCGCATTGTCGGATTCAATACCTCATCAATATAACGCCGTATCGGCATCAATACTTCTTCGACACTCATGTGCGGCAAATTGCGATAGTCAAACTCAAATTCGCACTCATTGGGAATAATATTTACCGCCGTGCCGCCGCGAATCACACCCGTTGATAAAGTGGCAAACGGGACATCAAAAGCCGCATCGGTATCCATACGCTGTTGCAGCTGCTCTGCCAACTGATTGATATACACAATCAATTTTGCAGCATATTCAATTGCATTAACGCCCTGCGGCGTTAATGAAGAATGTGCACTTTTACCGCGCACACGGCAACAAAACGTGTGTATGCCTTTGTGTGCCGTAATCATGCGCATTGATGTTGGTTCACCCACAATGCAATATTGCGGATTTAAGCCGCGTTTTTGCAATTCTGCCAGCATCAGCGGTGCGCCCAAACAGCCGACTTCCTCGTCATACGACAACGCAATGTGAATCGGTTCACGCTGATTGGCTGCCTGAAAAAACGGCACAGCCGCCAACACGCAGGCGATAAAGCCTTTCATATCACAACTGCCGCGCCCATAGACGCAGCCACCACGGATTTGTGCCGAAAAAGGATTGCTGTACCAATCTTGCCCGTCGGTCGGCACCACATCGGTGTGCCCCGACAACACCATACCGCCGTTGGTTTGTCCGTTTTTGCCCGGCAAAGTAACAAATAAATTCGCCTTATTGCCGTCGGCATTTTTCGTGAGCCACGGCGACAAACCCGCGCTGACCAAATAATCGGCAACATATTCAATCAAAGCCAAATTACTGTTGCGGCTCACGGTATCAAACGCAATTAATTTTTCCAGCCAAGCCACCGTATCCATGCGGTTTTCTCTGAAGATTTCGGAAACAAATGCACATTATAGCCAAACCACAAAACAGCTCATACACGCAACTTAGATCATGGCAGAGACAACAACCGTGTGCACATGAATCTGTCATGTGCACACAGCAAGACACAAAAGCGGCATCAAAAGGCACAAAAGGAGAAGCCTCTTTATCATTGAAGGCTTCACCTTTGTTTAGTTGACTTTATTCAGCGCGCAAATGCGGCAGCACATCTAAAATCGGACTGAGTATCGCCTCGCCCATACGCAACGACCGCTGACCATTCCAACCAAAATCATCATCGGGCCAATTGTGATTGTCGATAAACGGCATTTCCAAAGTGTATGCCAAACAATGAAAAGTTTCGCCGACATAGGCGGTTGCCATACTTAAGTTGGCTTTACCGATTTCATCTTTGTCGTATCCGTGTTCGTCTTGAAAATCAGGACAGGCTGTCTGAAATGCGGTTTTGAAGCGACTTTCTAAATCGGCAATGCGTTTGTTATACGACGGCACACCTTCTGTTCCCGCCACAAACACAAATGGAATGGCTTCATCACCGTGTATATCCAAAAATAAATCCACGCCGATTTCACGCATTTTTTCACGCACCACATACACTTCAGGGCTGTATTCCATCGTGGGATTGAGCCATTCTCGGTTGAGATTGGCACCGGCGGCATTGGTGCGCAAATTACCCAGCACCGAACCGTCGGGGTTCATATTGGGAACAACATAAAAAGTGGCACGATCAAGCAAAGCGCGAGCGGTGGGGTCTTGAGAATCCAGCAAACGGTTTAAGAAGCCTTCAATAAACCATTCCGCCATGGTTTCTCCCGGGTGCTGACGGGCAATCACCCAAATTTTCAAGTCGCTGGCGGCTTGATTGCCAATGGTGAGCAAATTCATATCGCGCCCTTGCACGGTGCTGCCCAAATCGTCCACATGGCACAAACCGCTGCCTTGCGCTTCACCAATGAGATTTAGGTGTTGCTCATAGCTGTACGGTTCAAAATAAGCGTAATACACACTGTTGGATAAAGGCGTGTGGCTGATGCTCAATACACCGTTTTCCAATTCGGTCGGCACTCGAAACCAATTAACGCGGTCATAAGAACACACGGCTTGATAATCTTGCCAAGCATGAGGATAGGCGGATTCGGTGATATTGGTAAAACGCATCACCAAATCTCGATAAGCCGCGCCCTGTACACGAAAGTAAAACCATTGCCGAAAATCGGCGGCATTGTCTTTGGGCAATTTAAGCAAGATATTAGCGGGGTCGGCAGCATCAATTACTTCAATATTGCCGCCGTCGAATTTTGCACTGATTTTAAGCATGATATTTCACCTCTGCGGCTGCCTGAAAACCAATTTATTTTCAGGCAACCACTGATATTATTGAATATGAGTACCGATTCTGCTCATTTCCAGCGGATTGAGCCACACCAAAAACGCTTTGCCGACAATGAGTTTATCGTCCACAAAACCCCAATAACGGCTGTCTTCACTGTTATCACGGTTGTCGCCCATCATAAAGTAATGCCCTTCAGGAACGGTACAACGAAAACCCGAACCGCTGTCGGCATATTGGCATTGGTCGCGAAAAGGAAAATTGGTGCGTACACCTTGTGCAATCACCGAGGGCTGATGAGGCATCACCAGCACCGAAAACATTTTGCCGTCAAGATTTTCTCGGTATTGCTCTGCACTGATATTTACTTCACCCACGCCCGTACTCTCAGGATAATTGTATTCTTCCGGTATTAATTTATCGTTTACTGCTTTGCCATTAATGCTTAATTTTTTATCTTTGTATTCAACCACATCACCGCCCACACCAATCACGCGTTTGATGTAATTCACTGCCGGTTTTTCAGGGTAATTAAACACCACCACATCACCGCGTTCCACATGACCAACGGGAATCAGCACCGTGTTGGCTATCGGCAAACGAATGCCATAAGCAAATTTATTCACCAGAATAAAATCGCCCACCACCAAACCCGGGCGCATGGAGCTGGAGGGAATTTGAAATGGCTCGGCAATGAAAGAGCGCAGAATAAATACCACCAAAATAATCGGGAAAAAGCCGCTCATATAATCTGTAAAATGGTTGTTGTCTTGGGCATTGTTTTTTTTCAAACTGATTTTATGAATCAGCCATATCACACCGGTTACCACCACAAAAATCAGTAGCACGGCAGTAAAACTCATGAATTGCGACAACACACCAAAAATGCCGACCATCATCAGCAAGTATGCCCATTGCAAGCCGCCGCCCCATTCGCCGCTTTCTTCACGCTGTTTGCTGCTGACAGCAAACAACACCACACCACCAACAAATATAATCAATGAAATTAAAAACATAGCTGACATTTATTTATCTCCTACCTGCAAAATTGCCAAGAACGCAGATTGCGGAATCTCCACATTACCCACTTGTTTCATGCGTTTTTTACCGGCTTTTTGTTTTTCCAATAATTTTTTCTTGCGGGTAATGTCGCCGCCATAACATTTTGCCAATACATTTTTGCGCAAGGCTTTAACATTTTCACGGGCGATGATTTGCCCGCCAATAGCTGCCTGAACCGCAATATCAAACATTTGGCGCGGAATCAATTCACGCATTTTTGCCGCCAATTCACGGCCGCGATGCACGGCATTGGCGCGATGCACGATTAAGCTCAACGCATCAACTTTTTCCCCGTTCACCATAATATCCAATTTAATCAAATCGGCTGCCTGAAATTCTTTAAATTCATAGTCCAAAGACGCATAGCCGCGTGAAGTGGATTTGAGTTTATCAAAAAAATCCATCACCACTTCATTCATCGGCAAATCATAAGTCAGCATCACTTGCCGCCCCATATACTGCATATTGCGCTGAATGCCGCGTTTTTGGTTGCACAGCATCATCACCGAGCCCACATAATCTTGCGGCGTCAGAATAGTGGCAGTAATCATCGGTTCAAAAATGGTATCAATCGTGCCGATATCCGGTAATTTAGACGGGTTTTCCACCTCTATGCGCTGCCCGTTTTTCAACAAAACTTGATAAACCACCGTGGGTGCGGTGGTAATCAAATCCATGTCAAACTCACGCTCCAGCCGCTCTTGAACAATTTCCAAATGCAGCAAACCCAAAAAGCCGCAGCGGAAACCAAAGCCCAATGCCTGCGACACTTCAGGTTCAAATTTCAGCGAAGCATCATTTAATTGCAGTTTTTCCAAAGCATCGCGCAAGGCTTCGTAATCATGGCTTTCCACCGGATACAAGCCCGCAAACACCCGTGATTGAATGTCTTTGAAACCATGCAAAGGTTCAGCCGCGGGATTTTTTACCAAAGTAACGGTATCGCCTACCTTGGCAGAACCCAATTCTTTAATACCGGTAATCAAGAAACCCACTTCACCCGCGCTCAATGTTTCTTTCGGCACGGATTTCGGTGTAAACACACCCAATTGTTCCACCAAAGTTTCGGCGCGGGTTGCCATGAACCGTACTTTGTCTTTGAGACTGATGACGCCGTCCGCTACCCGAATCAGCATCACCACACCAACATAATTATCAAACCAAGAGTCAATAACCAGAGCCTTTAACGGCGCATTTTCATCACCTCTCGGCGGCGGTACTTTGCGTACCAAATCTTCCAGCACATCTTCGATTCCTTCGCCGCTTTTGGCAGAAGCACGCACGGCATCAACCGCTTCAATACCGATGATGTCTTCAATCTCCTGAATCACCCGTTCCGGCTCAGCAGAAGGCAAGTCAATTTTATTCAGCACGGGAATAACTTCTACCCCAAGCTCAATCGCGGTATAACAATTGGCAACCGTTTGCGCTTCCACGCCTTGAGATGCGTCCACCACCAATAAAGCACCTTCACAAGCGGAAAGTGAGCGCGAAACTTCATAGGAAAAATCCACATGCCCAGGCGTGTCAATCAGATTGAGTAAATATGTCTCTCCATCGCGGGCACGGTATTGCAAGGCGGCAGTTTGCGCCTTGATGGTAATGCCGCGCTCTTTTTCAATATCCATTGAATCCAATACCTGCGCACTCATTTCACGGTTATCCAAGCCGCCGCAATACTGAATAAAGCGGTCTGCCAGCGTGGACTTGCCGTGGTCAATGTGGGCAATAATGGAAAAGTTCCGAATGTGTTTCATGTGTGTCTTAGTATTAACCATTTGTATTTTAAATTTGACAACAATCAAGCTCGCTGCCGTTTTACTCGATTCATGTCCGCACAATATTCATGTCATGGATGCAATAACTTTCAGGCAGCCTTAAGGCTGCCTGAAAACATAAATCCGAGTGAAAACGATTGATTATTCTAGCCGAGAAATGCTTTATTTGCCAGACAAAGCCGATAACAACGCTTTTTCGTCCAAATACCAATGACAAATTTCCGCATCATTCAACAACAGCACCGGCACCAATTCGTTATAGCGTGCTTCCAATTGCGCATCGCTGTCCACATCAATAACCGTTAATTCAAATTGATATTGTGTTTGATAAACGTGCAAAGCCGCCAACATTTTATGGCACAAGCTGCAATACTCACGCGACATCAAAGTAAAATGCAAAGGGTGTTCAGTCATCTTTAATCATCCGATTTTTCCGATTGCTGCCAAAAATTCAATGTTTGCTGCTGCAGCTGTTTTTGCCATTCGGCAAACAAAT
Organism: Stenoxybacter acetivorans DSM 19021; assembly: GCF_000745895.1. Lineage (GTDB taxonomy): Bacteria > Pseudomonadota > Gammaproteobacteria > Burkholderiales > Neisseriaceae > Stenoxybacter > Stenoxybacter acetivorans. The sequence continues at coordinate 10,290 of NZ_JQKE01000072.1, forward strand.
TGGCACTCGTTCCGAAAGAAAAAGGCGCAAGCCACGCCGCCGGATTGGCGTTATCAACGCCTAAACTTTTCTGCCATTCATGAAAAATGTGCATATTTTGTTCTAAAAACGGCGCAAACAGGCTTTGTGTCGCATGCCCGTAAAGCCGAATTAACTGACACAAAACAGCATCATTAAATAAAGGTGAACTACCCGCTTCTTCTTCCAGCAAAATTTGCAACAATACCTGCCGCGTTAAATCATCGTCCGTTTTGGCATCAACCACCGCCACATCCACGTATGCCAAAATCATCTGCCGCACATCAGCAAGGGTGATATAGGCACTGCGGGTTGTATCATACAGACGGCGGTTTGGATACTTTTTGATTACGTGTTTAACGGCATTCATTGTGCGGGCATTCGGAAAGAATTGAATTAAAAATGCGAAGTGTAACGGTGAACACCCCAATACTGCAAAACAAACAATCAAATATTGACAGCAAATACTTTTTTTTTCACTGATAACGATGCGCCCACCGATACCGATTATCCGACTGAATATTTCCAATTCACCGATAACGTTACCAACTTTAAACAATTGCCGCATTTAATTAAAAAAGCCAAATCTCAAAATACCACACCGAAAATCGGTTCAATAATCAATACACAAACCGCTGTCAAAGACAATCCGATTATTTTCAGGCTGCCTGAAATGCACTTGATGCAGGGCAATCGCATGAAAGATTTAACACAGTTTCAGTAGTTGCTCACGGTAATTATCAGAGGTAGCCGCCAGTAATCGCTGTACTTTAATGCCACCTTTGCGCTTCACAGGTGATAGGCGGATTAGGTTAAGAGATATGCGGTGTAATATGGCCAAGTTATGAGCAGCGAAGCCATTTCTGGCTCGCATTTGATCATCTTTAAAAGCAATATCCATGCACCAATGCAAACTGTTTTCAATGCGCCAATGCAGGCGTATGACGTGATTCAACAATTCGGCATTGTTTGATAAGCTGCTGATATATAATCGTTGTTCATAGGTTGTTTTTCCATTGATTGTTCGTTCGCTGCATACT
>NZ_JQKE01000073.1 GCF_000745895.1 Stenoxybacter acetivorans DSM 19021
CATCACCGTTGATTGAAGTTGATGGATTGCAAAGAGCCGAAGGGTAATTGCATGAGAGAGACACGGCTTAACCGATTTGTACAGTTTAGTTTGGCGGCCACAGAGCGTTGGTCCCACGCCTTCCCATCCCGAACAGGACCGTGAAACGACGCATCGCCGATGATAGTATGGATACCCATGTGAAAGTAGGACACCGCCAAACCCCCATACCGAAGCCCCTGATTGGAAACAGTCAGGGGCTTCTTACGCATGGCTAACGACTATTTGAAGCGCGGAAGCGTTCTCCGGTCTCCCAGTCATTGTGGGATATGCTACCGTATAGGGCTTGATTGGTTCGGTGATGAAAAAGAAATAATAGAATAGGTAACAGGCTGCCTGAAAGCGGGAAACTCTTCAGGCAGCCTGTTGAAGGAATAAATTTCTCCAGCACATCAATAAACGCAAATTTGGCAGGCCAAGGGATATTAGGCTGATTGAGAAACCAGACTGAGAAATCAATTTACAAGAATTGCATCTGCCTTTAAAGTGTCGCACTTTCTTAAAACACACAGGTATCGTGTTTTTACACACGAAATACCGCGCCATATGTAAGGAACTCACCTTTTGCAAGCACTGGAGTATTGTCAATTTAAAGCCGAACAAAGCGGTTCCAGCTTTTTAGCCGGTTTTCGTTTTTTACCAAAGCCCAAGCGAGAAGCAATGATGGTGTTGTATGCTTATTGCCGTGAACTTGACGATGTGGTGGACGATTGTACTGATGCTACGGTGGCGGCAAAAACTTTAGATTGGTGGCGGCTGGAATTGGCAAAAGCATTTAATGCAAATGCCGCGCCTGAACATCCGATAACACAGGCATTGCGCCCAGTAGCGGCAGTTTTCAGGCTGCCTGAAAGTGAATTTACTGAAATTATTGATGGCATGTATATGGATTTAGCCCAAACACGTTATGCCACTTTTGATGATTTACGCGTGTATTGCCGCCGAGTAGCAGGAGCGGTGGGTTGTTTGATCGCACGGATTTTGGGCTTTAGTGAACCGCAGACTTTGCAATATGCCGACCATTTAGGCTTGGCGTTGCAATTGACTAATATTATCCGTGATGTTGGCGAAGATGCTCGGCTGGGGCGCATTTATCTGCCTTTAGAGGATTTGCAGCATTTTGATGTGCCTGCTACTGTGATTTTGAATACCAATCATGGAAATGCGGCATTTACAAAATTAATGCAATTCCAAGTGGAGCGCGCCCGTGCTTGTTATCGTGAATCAATTGCACTGCTGCCTGCTGTTGATGTCAGAAAGCAGAAAGCAGGTCTAATTATGGGTGCGATTTATTACGCATTATTGCGAGAAATTGACGCTGATGGTGCGGGTAATGTATTGCATCATAAATTAGCCTTGCCGGGCAGGCGAAAATTAAGTATTGCTTTAAAAACATGGTTATGGGGATTTAAGCCGTGAATCGCCGTGTTGCGATAATCGGCGGCGGCTGGGCGGGCTTAGCAGCGGCTGAGGCTCTGGCAGAACATGCACAAGTGATGTTATTTGAAGCGGGTAAACAATTGGGCGGACGCGCGCGCGCTATGGCGCGGCAAAACCAATTTTCGTTTTTGGATAATGGTCAGCATATTTTGATGGGTGCGTATCACCAATGTTTGGCATTATTACAACGAGCGGGCATTTCTGTTGATGAAGTATTTTTCAGGCAGCCTTTAACGTGGCACATGGCAGATGGTATTCAGTTTCAGGCGGCTTGTTTACCAAAACCTTGGCATTTGGCAATGGGGGTACTGTGTGCGCGTCGTGTCGGATTTGCTGAACGATTACAATTGCTGCAGCAAATGCACCGTTTACAAACGTGGTATGCGGGGTATCGGCAAAACAAACAAGACATCAGTGCGGCGCAATGGCTGGCAAATAATGGCGTGGGTCATTTGGAAACGGTTCAATTTTGGCAGCCTTTAATTTGGGGTGGCTTAAACACCGATTTGGCGGCTGCCAGCACCGCGAGATTGGCAAATATGTTAAATGACGGTGTGTGGCAGCGACGGCAAGACAGTGATATGTTGATTGCCAAAACCGATTTGGGAAAAGCATGGGTAATGCCGATTTGTGAATTACTTCAGCGCAAACAAGTGGGCATACAAACACATTACCGTGTGCCGCCGCCGATGCGTAACGAATCAGGGCAATGGCAAGTGGGTGGAGAAACCTTTGATGCCGTGATTGTGGCGACTGCGCCTTATCATGCCGCCGCGTTACTGCCGCCGCAAATTGCATCGGAAACCAAACAAGCATTGGATGCATTGCGTTATCATGCAATCACCACTGTTTATCTGCGTTACTCGCAAGCAGTACGTTTACCCGCAGCTTTAACCGGTTTGGTAAACGGCACGGCACAATGGCTGCAAGCGCGCTCTGCTGTGGGCGGTGATGTGCACGAAGTGGCGGCGGTGGTATCGGTGTCAGATTTAATCGGCATCAATACCACAAACGAATGGGTGCGCCGCGTTCACGCTGATGTATTGTCATTGTGTCCCAATTTGCCCATGCCGGAAGAGGCGCAAGTGATTACCGAAAAACGTGCCACGGTACAAAGCCGTTTCGATGCACTGCCGATACCCACCGCTGGCTTACGGAAACAAAAACTGTATTTGGCAGGCGATTATTTACACCCACGGTATCCCTCCACATTGGAAGCAGCGGTACAAAGCGGACAAGCCGCGGCGGCACAATGTTTGGCAGATTTTCAACAATGCTGTTGAATTTAAGGTAACCTTATGTTTTTGGAAACAATGACAACACAGTAAAGTGAATTATGACCTCTACACAGACATTAACAGGAAAAACTGTTTTGGTAACGGGTGCATCGCAAGGCTTGGGTGCTGCGGTAGCAAAGGCATATGCCGCAGCAGGTGCAACCGTGGTATTGGTTGCGCGGCATCAGAAAAAACTGGAAGCCGTGTATGACAATATCATTGAAAACGGCGGTATTGAACCGTTTGCTGTTCGTTTTGATTTACTCACAGCGGAAGAAAAAGATTTTGACCAGTTGGCAAAAACCGTATTGGCAGCAACGGGACGATTAGACGGCATCGTACATTGCGCCGCCTATTTCTACGCGCTTTCACCACTGATATTTCAAACCGTTGCTGAATGGGTGAATCAATACCGCATCAATACTGTTGCACCCATGGCACTCACCCGCGCCCTGTTTCCTGCACTGAAAGAATCGGAAGATGCATCGGTAATTTTTGTCGGTGAAAGCCATGCGGAAACACCGCAAGCTTATTGGGGCGGTTTTGGTGCATCTAAAGCAGCCTTAAATTACTTGGCAAAAGTGGCGGCAGACGAATGGGAGCAATATCCAAATCTGCGAGCCAATGTGTTAATTCCCGGTAATATTCATTCACCGCAGCGCATCAAAACCCACCCGGGTGAATCCGAATCCGAGCGCAAACCTTTGAACGACATCATGCCTGATTTTATCTATTGGATGAGTGCGCAAAGCCGCGGCAAAAGCGGAGAGATTGTGTATTTATGAGCCAGCCGCAGAACTTGCCCGAACCGGATAACAACGCACTGACCGCCAGCCAAGCTTTATGCGCACTGATGCGGCAAGAAGCAGCGCAGCAAGGCAGCTTGCCGTTTTCCCGTTTTATGGCATTGGCACTGTATGCGCCGCAATATGGCTATTACAGCGGCGGCGCAACCCAATTCGGCGAAGGCGGGGATTTTGTTACTGCGCCCACACTTACCCCTTTATTCGGGCAAACATTGGCACAGCAAATTGCCGAGCTGTTACCGCAAACCGATGGCATTATCTATGAATTCGGCGCAGGCGGAGGGCAGCTGGCAGTGCAATTATTACAGACACTGCCGCAAGATCTTGTGCGCGAATATTGCATCATTGAATTATCCGCTGCCCTTGCTGCGCGGCAAAAGCAATACATTGCCGAAAATGCACCTGCTGCGCAGAGCAAAATAAAACATTTAAACAGGCTGCCTGAAAATTTCAATGGCATCATTATCGGCAATGAAGTTTTGGACGCCATGCCCGTAGAAGTGGTGCGCCAAACTGAAAACGGTTTATCGCGCATGGGTGCAGTGTGGCGTGATAAGGCTTTTGATTGGCAGGAATTACCGCTGGACGACACGCGCTTGCGGCAAGAAGCCAATAAATATTTACCGCACGGTATTTTCCCCTACACAACGGAATTGCACCCACAACAACAGGCGTTTATCAAAAGTTTGGCAGAAAAACTACAGCGCGGCGCAATGATTTGGATTGACTACGGTTTTGATGCGGCGCAGTATTATCACCCACAGCGCAGCAAGGGTACATTGATGGGACATTATCGTCATCACAGCATTGACAACCCTTTTTTCTACCCGGGTTTAATGGATTTAACCGCCCACGTGAATTTTACCGCCATTGCCGAAGCCGCCATTGATTCAGGCTTGGATTTAATCGGCTACACAACCCAGTCGCATTTTTTATTGAACTTGGGTTTAACCGAATTACTCACGCAAATTGGTAATCCCGCTGATTTTTCTTATATACATGCCGCTGCCGCTTGTCAAACTTTAACAGCACCGCAGGAAATGGGCGAATTATTTAAAGTCATCGCATTCGGTAAAAATATTGATGTTGATTGGCGCGGATTCCGTGCAGGCGACATTTGTCATAAATTATAAAAAGCAAAGCTTTCGCATGAGCCGACAACACATGGTTTCTCAAACCGACAAAAATTCAAATCAACCGGAACGAGTCTTGTTGGTGGGTGTTTTATTTGCCGACAGTTTTCGCGGCAATGCCGAAATGCGTCAAGCACTTTTTCAGGCAGCCTTAGCCGAAACTCGTGATTTAGTGGCTGCCGGCGACGGTGAAGTGGTTGATGTTGCCGTCTGCAACCGCGATAAACCACATCCTGCATTGTTTGTCGGTACGGGTAAAGCCGAAGAACTGGCTGAACAAGTTGCCGAGCTTAAAGTGGATTTGGTGGTGTTTAATCATGGACTCAGCCCCACGCAAGAACGCAGTTTAGAAAAAATCTTGCAATGCCGAGTATTGGATCGCGTCGGCTTGATTTTGGCAATTTTTGCCCAACGCGCACAGAGCCAAGAAGGTAAATTGCAAGTGGAGCTGGCGCAATTAACTCACTTGGCAGGACGTTTGGTGCGCGGCTACGGACATTTACAAAGCCAAAAAGGCGGTATTGGCATGAAAGGCCCCGGTGAAACCCAGCTGGAAACCGACCGCCGTAAAATTCGCCAAAAAATCACTGCATTAAAAAAGCAATTAAACGAAGTACAAAAACAACGCGCCACACGCCGGAAAGCCCGCCAAAACAGCGGCATCAAAACCTTTGCATTGGTGGGCTACACCAATGCCGGCAAATCCAGCCTGTTTAATCGTTTGACTAAGTCCGATGTTTTGGCAAAAGATCAGCTATTTGCTACTTTAGACCCCACTGCCCGCCGCCTGTATCTAAACGAACAGACGAGTATTTTGCTTACCGATACCGTTGGTTTTGTGCGTGATTTACCGCATACTTTGGTAGCCGCTTTTGCTGCCACCTTAGAAGAAACGGCATTGGCAGACGTATTGCTGCACATTGTAGATGCAAACCACCCCGATTATCTGCGCCAAATCGATGACGTTAATACCGTTTTAACCGAAATTTATGCCGATCATATTCCGCAATTATTGGTGTATAACAAAATTGACAGGCTGCCTGAAAGCGAACGCATCGCCGGCATATTATCCGACAACGGCAATAAGCCTGCTGCCGTGCGTATTTCAGTAACTGAAAACATGGGTTTAACAGCATTGCGTGAAGCGATGATTGTTTGGGCTAATGATTAAATCATTTTCAGGCAGCTTGAAAAAAGAGAGCCAATTAAAAGCGTTATTGAAAAGCAGCTGATATTTCAATAGAGTATTGCTGAAATGCTAAATGGTTACGCTGATTATTATTACAAGCAAAAACAGATTTAAGCTGCCTGAAAATGCAATGAACCCAATGTATGGTTATTGTGGAAAAGTAAATCCATTCGATTAAGCGAATACCCGTTACTAAATACCGCACCGCATTTCACAATAAGATGCAGCCGATACAGCGTATTTTGAACCACCACCAAAATAAACAGGTAAATGTCATGTATCAAGCCGATGCCCGCGAACATATCGATTCTTATTACACAGCCACCCGAAATGATCACATCATTTACCCGACACTGGCGCAGCCGCTGGAAGTTGAAACCTGCGTGATTGGCGGCGGCTTAGCCGGGTTATCTGCAGCATTACCGCTGGCACAAGCGGGCAAAAGTGTGGCGGTGATTGAAGGCATACGCATGGGTTTTGGCGGTTCAGGACGAAACGGCGGGCAAGTAATTAATGGTTGGGCTGCCGACATGAACGTCATTGCCAAAGCCATTGGTTTTCAGGCAGCCAAAGCACTGTGGAACATGAGTGTAGAAGCGGTGGCTTTGCTGGACGAGCGTGTGCGTACGCTGAACATTGATTGCGATTGGCAGCGCGGTTATGCACATGCGGCAGTGAGTGAACGGCATTTGGCGGGTTTGCGTACTTGGCAGCAAGAAGCGCAGCGGGATTATGGTTATGATGGTTATCAAGAATGGGATAAAGCAAAACTGCAAACACAGCTGGCATCAGAACGGTATGTCGGTGCATTGTATGACGAAGATTCGGGGCATATTCACCCGCTAAACTACACTTTGGGTTTGGCGCGATCAGCAGCGGCGGCAGGGGCTCAACTATTTGAACAAACACCGATGATTGACATTTTACCCCATAAAGGCGGTTATCGGATTCATACGCCGAATGCCTATATTGATGCTCAAAATGCAGTGATTGCCGTCAATGCGTTTACCGGCAGCTTAAAATCCGCATTATTGCGTCCGCTGGCAGCAAAAATTTTACCTGTCGGCACATACATCATTGCCACTGAATCTTTGGGTGAACGAGCCGCCGAATTAATCTGCAACAATATGGCAGTATGCGATACCCGTTTTGTATTAGATTATTACCGATTGAGTGCCGATAACCGCCTGTTGTTTGGCGGTAAAGTCAATTATTCGGGGCGTGAACCTTCTTTGGAAAAATTAAAAGCCAGTATGCGCCGCGATATGCTTAAGGTATTCCCGCAATTATCCGATGTGGGTATTGATTACGCATGGGGCGGCGATGTGGACATCAGCATGAACCGCACACCGCATTTTGGGCGTTTGGCAGATAATTTATATTTTATGCAAGGTTTTTCGGGACATGGTGTGGCGGCGACCGGTATTGGCGGTTTGGTAACTGCTGAAGCCATTTTGGGCGACGACTCACGTTTGCGTTTGTTTGAATTGTTGCGCCACCGCCGTTTTCCGGGTGGTGATTATTTGCGGCTGCCGAGCCAATGGCTGGGTGTGGGTTATCACCGCTTGCTTGATGTGCTGGGTTGAGGCTGAAAAATATAGAAATAATAAAAACCAATAGAATATTAAAAATATGGTCTGATAAAAGATACAGAGATTCAAAACACAAGTGTTTTAGCAATACCAAATATTATTGGAAGGAGTGTCAAATATGTTTGATAAATTGGTGAAAATAAATTGTTATTCCAAGAATAAAATGTTTAAAAACATAGCCGGCAACTTACTGGAAAAACTCTATTGCTGTGAAATCAATTGCACTGAAATAGATAAAAGCACAATGTTTGCCCATCATGCACGCGGATGTACAATTGCTGCTGCAAAAATTTGTGAAAACGTTGTCATTTTTCAAAATGTAACTATTGGATCAAATTTAAAATATAATAAAGTCAATGATGAATGGGAAAATGTCGGCAATCCGATTATATGTAAAAATGTAATCATTTCTGATGGAGCAAAAATCTTAGGACCAATAATAATTGGTGAAAACTCTGTTGTAGCAGCGAGTGCAATCGTTACAAAAAATATGCCTGCTAACAGCATAGTGTATGGCGTAAATCAATTTAAACCTAAAGATGCAGACTATGATTTAGTATTTAATTCAAAAATGATAGATTTTGAGAAAATTATAGAAGCTAATAATAATTTGATAGCAAAAGTAAATTTTGATAGCCCAAATGAATCACCAATTACTCAATAACAATACTGATTCTCGGCAACGATGGGCATTAACGTTGGCTTACGATGGTGGTTTTTTTCACGGTTGGCAAACGCAGCCCAATCGTTTGCGTACCATTCAAGCGCATTTGGAAGAAGCCTTGAGTTTTGTTGCCGATGAAAACATTCAGGTAACGGCAGCAGGGCGAACCGATGCAGGCGTTCATGCCACAGCACAAGTGGTTCATTTTGATACCCAAGCATCACGCCCTGCCAAGGCGTGGGTGCGCGGCGGCAACAGTGCCATGGATAAATCGGTGCGCATTTTGACGGCACAAACGGTTTTGCCGCATTTTCATGCTCGTTTTGATGCGTTTGGGCGGCGTTACCGTTATGTATTGGAATCGGGTCGGGTGCGCATGCCGCAATTACGCGGTAAAGCAGGGTGGACACATTGGCCATTGAACATGACTGCCATGCGAGAAGCCGCCGCGCTGTTGGTGGGTGAACATGATTTTTCCAGTTTCCGAGCCAGCGAATGCCAAGCCAAATCACCGATTAAAACCCTGTATGCCGTTCGTCTTTCAGGCAGCCCGAATTTTATGGCATTGGATTTGCACGGCAACGCATTTTTGCACAATATGGTACGCAATATTGTTGGCGCATTGGTGTATGTGGGCGCAGGCAAAATGAGTGTGGCGGATTTTGCGCAGCTGCTGGCAGCCAAAAGCCGCCGCCATGCACCGCCGACGCTGATGCCTGATGGTCTGTACTTAACCGGAGTGGATTACCCACCTGAATTCGGCGTGATAACGCCGCCTTTACCTATATGGCTGTGGCCAAATTTGGGTGAAAATGAATGAAAAATGGAGGGCGTTCAAAATTCTGTGTCAGTGTTAAATCCTACAGTTTGATTATATAGCTATACTATTATTATTTTCAAAATAAGCAAACAAGCCTATTCAGCAGATTTCAGACAATTAGCCATAATTTTTCTGGCAAGTCGTTTTGAAAAATTTAATAGTTTAGCTATATTGTTCGCTATGCTGGAGGTTGAGTTTGCGCTCTGAAAGAATGCTACAAGCTAAACAGCCTGTTCCGCCTGATGCCGGTATTCGCCGTTTGAGTGGCCGCTACTGCGCAGAGTACCCCCGGTCACGATATTGGACTGACCGACGATATAAAGAGGCGTTTAAACGAGAATTGGCGACTCACGCCTTGATATGGAACAAGCGCGGAAACTGGCCTACGAACGAGCGCATACAAGAAAACCGCAACCTAAACGTTCTCCAGCTATGCATGATAAGGTCAGAACATTGCTGGCGCAGGGGCTGACACAGGCGGAGATCGCGCGCCGGCTTGGGGTGTCGCGGCAAGCGGTGTGGAAGGTGGCAAAACGTATTGATGAGTAAAGATAAAATTTGCATACCTCTGTAAAATACCATATGCTTATGCCTAAAAAGTGAACTAAGGGTAACTATCAATAATATCCTTAGTAAGGCGAACGACGATTTTGGGGCTAATTTGTCATCAAGGATGAAAAATGAGTTATCAAGCGACAACTAACCATTCAGCAGAAGCAGTAGCACTCGGATTTTACTATCAAACCTTTTATGCATTGTTGGCGCTTTTAGAAGAGAAACAGGATGATGTCGCCGTGTGTTTGGAGCGTTTGGACGATGTAGAGATTGATATTAATGGGCAAAAGTTGCTCTATCAACTTAAGCACTCATTCGCGACATCAAAAGCACCCAATGCCATAACAATAACTTCAAAAATACTATGGAAAACGTTGAAAGCTTGGATTGATATTCTGCCACGCCTTGCGATTGATGAAACCATCTTCCAACTGATTACTGTTGCTCCGCTAAATACAGAGCTAGCCGTTTTATTGAACAATCAGGACGACCGTAGCGCATTATGCCGTGCTTTAGCAATGGAAGCACAACGAGTCTGCAATGGGCACCAGTCATCATCAGGGGATAACCCATCTCGCGTCGAACGAATTAAATGTTGTAAAGCATACTTGAGCCTAACTGAAACTGAGCGGCAGACCCTGTTAAATAGAGTTCGTATTTGTGCTAGCCAAGGTGATATCACCACAATTGAAGGGAGTATCACTGAGAAATTAATCTATTTTCCTCCAGAGCAGCGCCCCGTTGTTGCTAAACGTCTAATAGAGTGGTGGGATAGGCAAACAATTTATACTCTCTGTGGTAAACGTGAAAGATTTATCGCTAAAATCGAGTTACAAGAAAAAATTTCTGAAATCGTCGGGGAAATAGAGCGAGATGAGTTATTACCTGAGTTTGAATTGCTGCTCCCACCAGAAAACCATCAACCAGACTCTTTACTAATCAAGCAAATTGATCTAGTTAAGGGAAAACCCAGTGATATTAATAAAGCAATACGCGAGGAATGGCGAGCGCGCGAACAACGTCATAAATGGATATCAACTCGTCTGGATATGGCTGAACGGATAGACCGATACGATAGACTTTTGAAAGAAAAATGGGCAGATAAACACCAACGCATGGTTGAAGACTGTGAAGACCCTGATGAAACAATTGAATGTAAACAAGGTCTTGAATTACTTCGTTGGTCACATGATAAAGCCTATTTAGAAATACATCCATTTGCACCTAATTGGAATGCTGAATATTACATTCAAGGTAGCTATCAGGTATTAGCTATTAACCTAGAAGTAGGTTGGCATCCAAAATTCAAAGAACTTTTGGGTAAACCTATATGACGAAAATAGCACATGATATATATGCTGAAGGTAGTGTTCAAAAATCTGTGTCAATCCCCTAAACTATTCCAAATAGGAGACAACACATGAACAACCCCATATTCGACTTTAAAACAGGGTAGTGTTCAAAAATCTGTGTCAATCCCCTAAACTATTCCAAATAGGAGACAACACATGAACAACCCCATATTCGACTTTAAAACAGCACTTAAACAGCTTCAATCAGGTCAAGCACTGACAGGAAAAGACGGCATACTCACCCCGCTTATCAAACAACTGACCGAAGCTGCTCTTGATGCCGAAATCGAACATTATCTCGAACAGAACCCACAAGAGCCCAACCGCCGCAACGGTTACACCAAAAAGACGGTCAAGGCAAATTCCGGCAGCTTTGAAT
>NZ_JQKE01000074.1 GCF_000745895.1 Stenoxybacter acetivorans DSM 19021
CAACATTTCACCGGGATAAGTTTTATTGTACCGCTGCGCCTGCGCTTTGAGCTTGTCTTGAATGGCTTTTTCTACTTTTGCCAAACGCTTCATGCCGTAACGAACTTGTTTGAAGCGGCGGTTAGTGCTGTTTTTAGGCACGAATACCTGTAACCGCGCTTCTTTCAAGACTTTATAGATGGTGGGTCTGCTGACGCAATAGGTAGCCGCCAAATCAGAAACGCGGACATTTTCTTCTGTATAAAGCCGCCAAATTTCTTGACGCTGATAGGGCAGTAAACGGGTTCTTTTATGAATATTCATTACAGTATTTTCCTATAAATACTGTAAACAACGCTAGGAATTCTTACAATTAAAATGACTTTTATATCAATACTTATGTCAATAAAGGCAACAGTATCGGCACAAGACACGCCGTCAGCACCCCATTTAGAATCAACCCCAAACTTGCATAAGCCGCAACATTGCGGCTGCGCTCCAATGCGCGGCTGATGCCCATCGCATGTGATGCTGAACCCATAGCAATGCCCCGTGAGCTGGGATAACGAATTCTCAGGTGCCAAAGCACATAAAAACCCACCATTTGCCCAATCATGCCTGCCATAATCACCGTTGCCGCGGTTACCGCGGGAATACCATGAACACTCTTGGTAATTTCCAAAGCAATCGGCGTTGTAACCGATTTTGCCGCCAACGAAATTTGCACCAAATGACTTGCGCCCAACCACCGCGCAATCAATACCACCGACACAATTCCGGTGATGCTGCCCAACACCTGTGAAATCAAAATCGGCAGCCATTGTTTACGGATTTTTTGCCATTGCAGATACAAGGGCACAGCCAAGCACACCACCGCCGGTTGCAGCCAAAAATCAATAAATTGTGATGCTGCATGAAATTGTTCATAGGAAAGATTAAAGCATTTCAGGTAGCCTATCATTGCCAGCGTGCTCAGCACAACGGGGTTAAACAAAAAATGCCCGGTGCGTGCACGGAAATGTGCGCTTGCCCAGTAGACCGCTAAAGTCAAAAACAATAACCACACTGGGTTTGCCAAAAAATTCACCGCCATTTGCGCACCCATTCATGGCTTTTCCCGCTCACCAATAACACCAGCAAAGTGCTGAAAACAGTTGCCAGCGTAATCGACCAAAAATCTTGGCGAATCAGATCCAAATAATTCATCACCGCCACACAAGGCGGTACCAAAAATAAACTCAAATTCTGCATCAGCACATCAGCAATACTTTGCAGCCACACCGCCTTCACCCAGCCCAATTGCAGCAACACAAACAACACACCCATTCCCACAATGCTGGCAGGAAAATGAATGCCGCTCAACATCACAATTCCCTCACCCGCAGCCAGACATGCAAAAATAATGCACAACGCCCGTATCATTTTTTCTCCTCGCTATCTTGATTTTCAGCCATATTTGATTGAAGTATAAACCAACTTTTTTCATAACAAGAAAGCATTATTAAGCCAAATAATTATCGGATACATGAAAAATAGACAGCCAAACTGCTTTTTTCATCACGTGGCAATCCGAAACAATCAAGCCTCGTACAGTAAAAACCGAAATGAAAAGCCATATCCATGTACAAAAAGCAGTCGTTTAACTGTATAAAAAATCGGCGGCCGGGTAAAACCCAAAGCATTCCAAAAGACATTCAGTCAATTTATCTGTATATCCAACTACAAACAAAATGTAAGAAACAATCAACACACACAATACAACAGGCAGCCTGAATCTCTCTTCAGGCTGCCTGAAAATAATATGCAAAATATCGGCAGTATGTGCTGATAAAAAAAGCATCACCGCTGCCACTGTTCTTCACAATGGCGAATGGAACAGTAGTCAGTGTATTTTTAAGGTTATCTGAGACATCAGACTGTTTAACAGGCTGCCTGAAATTTTTTTACTTTCATCATCAGCCGCCCCCCCCACTCAGGCACCGCCCAAAAATCGCTGATATGCCGCATTATCTGTATGCTCTTGATGCACATAGCCCAATTGTTCCAAAAACGCATCGAACACTGCATTTTCTTGCGGTGGCACGTCCAGCCCCACCAAAATACGTCCGTAATCCGCACCGTGATTGCGGTAGTGAAATAAAGTAATGTTCCAATCGGATTGCATGTGATTCAAAAATCGATGTAATGCACCCGGGCGTTCGGGAAATTCAAAACTGAATAATCGCTCATTCGGCACTTGATTGGTACGACCACCCACCATATAACGAATATGAATTTTAGCAATTTCATCGTGGGTTAAATCCAGCGCAGGCAAACCCGCTTGGTTGAGCTCGGCGGCGATATTCTGTAAATCGGCTGTGCCGCCCGATTGAATACCAACAAAAATATGCGCTCGCGTGCTGTTGCCATATCGATAATTAAATTCAGTGATGTTTCGGCTACCGAGTAAATCAATAAAACGGCGGAAACTGCCGGGCTGTTCGGGTATGGTTACCGCAAAAATACCCTCATGCCCTTCTGATAATTCACAACGTTCGGATACGTGGCGCAAACGGTGAAAATTCATATTTGCACCGCTGGCTATGGTAATTAAAGTTTGCCCTTTGCATTGTTCGCGGGCAATATAGGCTTTTAACCCCGCCAGAGCCAATGCACCTGAGGGTTCATTGATGCTGCGCGTGTCATCAAAAGTATCTTGAATGGCGGCGCAGACAGCATCGGTATCAACGATAATGATTTCATCAAGCAAATCGCGGCAAATGGCAAATGTTTCCTCACCCACCAATTTCACTGCCGTGCCATCGGCAAATAAGCCCACGTCTTTTAATTCAACACGGCTGCCGGCTTCAATTGATTGTTTCATGGCATTCGCGTCATCGGTCTCCACACCAATGATTTTGATATCAGGGCGCACATTTTTGATAAATGCCGCCACACCCGCCGCCAAACCGCCGCCGCCGATGGCAACAAAAACAGCATCAATCGGTTTCGGATGCTGCCGAATGATTTCCAAACCAATCGTACCCTGCCCGGCAATCACATCAGGATCGTCAAACGGCGGAATATAGGTCAAACCGCTTTGTGCCGCCAACTTCATGGCGTGGTCATAAGCATCGTTAAACGACTCACCCGCCAATACCACTTTGCCGCCGCGTTTTTTTACGGCATCTACTTTAATTTTCGGCGTGGTTTTCGGCATCACAATCGTTGCCTCACAACCCAAATACTGCGCCGATAAAGCAACACCTTGCGCATGGTTGCCGGCACTGGCAGTAATAACTCCCTGTTTCAGCGCACTTTCAGGCAGCCGCGCCATTTTGTTGTACGCACCGCGAATTTTGAAAGAAAACACCGGCTGTAAATCTTCGCGCTTAATCCAAATATGATTATTCAAGCGATCAGATAAATTACGGGCATAGTCTAAAGGCGTTTCTTCCGCAACATCGTAAACCGAAGCCGTGAGAATACGCGTGAGGTAGTGTTGATGTGTATTCATAATGATAATGAGTTAATAATATTTGTTTTAAACCAGGATACTCATTTATTTTTCAAAAATAAATCGCTTATATTAAAAACAATGCAATTGCTGTTTTAAAAAATTCGATTGTTATTTAGGCACTTTAATCACAATGGTTTTGGCTAAATAATCTTGCAAGGTACGGCGCATATTGGATTTAATAAACACCATAATGGCACAAGCAAAAAAAGCCAAATTATTTATAGTCCCACCAGCAGTCTCAGGTGTGCTAATCAACGATCCAATAATATAAGCAATCATTCCGAGAATTAAATAATAAGCACCTTCCCGCATCAACACCGTACCCACAAATCCGGGATTTTCTCCATCAAGTTTAATCACCTTAATACCGACAATATTCTTGCCAATCGATTGTCCATACTTACTCATCCAAATAATTTGCCACACGCCCAGCAACAAAGAAAAAATATTAAGTGATGATTTTACCAACAAATCAAACAGTGCTTCACTTATATTCGGACTAATGGTTTTGACGACAGCCAAGAAAGACAGAGATAAAAAAAACACCAACATGTAGCAAAGGCCATTTAATAATATTGCCCACAATCTTTGCCCTGGACTTGCCAACTCCACTTCGATGGCTTCATTGCTTAAAGCAGATGTTTTGCTGTTCATGACAAATCCTCTTTTGTCGTATCAATAATCAAAATTACCTTCTGGGCGGATCATTTGGTCGCAATAAGCCAACCAATTTATCCAAAATACCATTTACAAATTTATAGCCATCTGTGCCGCCGAATGTTTTGGTGATTTCAATGGCTTCATTGATAATAACCGGATAAGGTGTTTCCGGCATGGCAGCTAATTCGTAGTATGCCATCAGTAAAACAGCGCGCTCCACCGGATTGAGATCATTTTCTTTGCGATCCAAAAGCGGGCGAATTTGTTGCATACATTCGCGGCGATTGTCATAAGCACCAAAAAAAATTTGAGTAAACAATTCACCGTCTGCTTTGCTGAAATACTCGTTTTCACGTATGTTTTTAGCGATTTCAACCGCCGATGTATCGGTATTTAATTGGCTTTGATACAAAGCCTGTACCACAAATTGACGAGCGCGGCGGCGGGGTGTGAGCATATTATTTCCTTAATAATCATTATTTTTAGGGGTTTCAGGCAGCCTGAAAAAGCAGGCGATTGCCCACTGAAACAGCCAATTAAATCATTCAAACCATTTTTTCGGAATTATTCCGCAGCAAATTTGCCATTTCAACCGCCGCGTCCGCTGCTTCTGCACCTTTTATTTTGGCGCGAACAATGGCTTGGGCATCGTTTTCAGTGGTCAGAATGGCATTGGTAATGGGGATATGGCATTCCAAAGCCACCCGTGAAATGCCTGCACCAGACTCGTTGGACACCAATTCAAAGTGATAGGTTTCACCGCGTACCACCACACCCAAAGCCGCCAGAGCATCGTATTCTTCGCTGAATGCCAAGTGCTGTAAAGCCAGCGGCACTTCCAAAGCACCGGGAACCGTCAGCAAAGTAATATTCTCTTTGCGCACACCCAATTCTTGCAAACGCGCGGCACAGGCTTCTGTTAATTGGCTACCGATGTGATTGCCGAAACGGGCTTGCACAATGCCGATACGCAATGTGCTGCCATTCAGATTGGGGGAAATAATATTCATTTTGCAGTATCCTTATAAAAATGCTTTGAAAAATTTTGGCTGTGGCAATTTTTTATGTCTTTAATGAAGATTTAACACTTGCCAACCGCACTTTTGAGCGCGTTCAAGCAAAACAGCATCGGGATTAACCGCCACCGGCTGATTCACCATTTCCAACAAGGGCAAATCATTGTGTGAATCGCTGTAAAAATAAATATTTTCATAATCAGCCAAAGTTTTTCCTTGTTTAGCCAGCCATTGATACAAACGGGTTACTTTGCCTTCTTTAAAACTGGGCGTGCCTGTGTAATTACCGGTGTAATTGCCTTGTTCATCGGTTTCCAGCGATACCCCAATCACATGCGAAATGCCGAACATGCGGGCAATTGGGGTAATTAAAAATTCATTGGTGGCAGAAATCATCAGCAATTCATCGCCTGCATCGGCATGTCCTTTAACCAACATTTTCGCCATCTCACCCACATTCGGCAAAATAAAATCACGCATAAATTCAGCGTGCATTTCATTTAATTGAATGCGGGAAAATCGGCTGAGCGGCTCCAGCTGAAATGCCAAAAATTCATCAATATTCAGGCAGCCATTCAGATAATCTTGATAAAATTTATTGTTTTTCATATCAACAAATGTTTTATCAACCACACCTTTTTGCATTAAATACTTAGGCCATTCATTGTCTGAATCGCAGTTAATTAACGTATTATCTAAATCAAAAATAGCTAAATTCATGGCACTTCCTGTTGCAGCAATTCGCGAATTAAAGGCAAAGTAACACGGCGGCGGTATTGTAAGGTGTCGTGGCTGATGCGCAGCAAAATAGTCATCAAACTGCCCCAATCACGCGGTCCGTATTGAAGTAAATAACGAAAAACATCACGATCAACCGGAATTTGCCAAGCGTTGGCAATCTGCATAAGGGCTTCTGCTTTTTCTTCATCGTTCAATGGTTTCAACTCATAAACCAAACAATACGCCAATCGTGTGCGCAAGTCTTCTCGAACGGTTAAGCCGGCGGGCGGCACTGCCGCACTCAATAACAACTGCCCACTTGCGCGGTTGCGAAAATGATTAAAGAGTTCAAATAAACGATGCTGATTTGCTGCATCTAAATAGTCAATATTGCCGATAACAACGGCATCTTGTGAAAAAACAGCATCATCTGCCAATTGCCGCTGTTCACTGATGACGGCAGCGTTGATACACATCACGGCGTATCCTTTTTTTTGCATTTCCGCCGCCCACGCCTTTAATACGATACTTGCCGCTCCACTGTTTTCATCACGTCCAAACGCAACTTCACCGTCCCACACATAAACAAAGGCTTCGTGTTTACTTTGCAAAACTTCCCGCAACTGATGATTGCTGTTGCCTAAAAAAGCAGCAGAATCGGGATAAGCGTTATCGGCAAAATCCAAAATCAATTGATTCACACGCGCACTCCGAACAGGCAAACCATTGTCATTATAAAGAAAGGAAATACAATCCGAAATAATAATCCGTTTATCAGCCAGTCTAATTTTATCTGTATTATTAAGAAGTTGTTTAACAGCTTCTAAGATTTATTTTCTTGTTTCAACCATTGCGGCACAATCCATTTCACTGCGTCTTGCGTTTGCCGGCGCGCCATTTGTGTTAATAAATCATCAACCTGTTCAGACACGCTTAACAGGCTCATGTTGGCTTGCGGCATAAACCCAGCATCAATCGTGTGCTGAAGCATGGTAACAATGGGATCAAAAAAGCCATCAATATTCAATAAACCGATGGGGCAGTTGTGTAATTTCAATTGTGCTTGCGATAAAACTTCAAATAATTCTTCATACGTACCCAGCCCGCCCGGCAACGCGATAAACGCATCAGCAAGCGCAATCATTTTATTTTTTCTGGCTGCCATGTCATCGGTTTCAATCAGCTCACTTAAACCGGTATGCGCTTTTTCCAATTTTTTTAAAAATGTGGGAATCACACCAATCACACGCCCGCCTGCTGACAACGCTGCATCGGCAATCGCGCCCATTAGTCCAGAATGTCCGCCGCCGTAAATCAGGGTTTGCCCGTTTTGAGCCAAGGTATGCCCTAAGGTTTGTGCCGCTAAAAAATAGGCTTTATTCTGACCCAAATTCGAGCCGCAATAAACCACAATATTATTCATTTTATTCATTGCATCAGCCACTAAAATCATCATAAACGGTTCAGGCAGCCTGATTGGCAAACCGGGCTGCCTGAAAAAAACAACAAAACAAATTGATGAAATTGTACAAACAAGAATTACCTGACATGCCCGCGATGTTGTTTTTTTATATTTCAGGCAGCCTGTAACAGCCCCGTGTTCTTCTAACTCAGCGCATCAATTTTCAACTGCAGCAATGCACGCTGCGGCGAATTTTCTATCAATAATTTTGATGCCTCAGTATAAGCGTCAATGGCTTCTTTGTTTTTTTGCTGTGCCTGAAAAACATCTCCCTTCGTCTCCAGCAATATCGGCTGAAAATCTTTATCAACGGTTACATTCAATGCCGACAAGGCTTCGTTGTATTTCTGCTGCTGCAAATAAACCACCGCCAGCCGCTGGGCAGTAATGGTGCGGAACAGATCATTCTTTTGTTTACCCGCCACCCATTGTAAATGTCCGATTGCTTCATCGTATTTCGCGGTCTCAAACGCCGCCGCCGCCATAATCAAAGTGCTTTGTGCTGCGGGCAAAGTATTGCCATAGTCTTGCTGCAAACTCAGCAAGGCTTTTTTTGCCGACGCGTCGTTACCCGCTTGCAGCTGCGTGGCAAATGTGTCTGCCAAATCACCTGCTTTTTCGTTTTGTTCACGCAGATGACCTTGGTAAATTACCCAGCCCAAATATGCCGCTGCCGCCAGTAATAACACGCCGAAAATCCAGCGTCCGTAGTTTTTCCAGAAGTGTTTGAAGTTTTCAATTTCTTCCTGATCTTGGAAATCATTCACAGCCATTTGTTGTCTTCCATTGTTGTAATAAGTGAACCGCATCGGACTGCGGCATGGTGTGCTGCCCCAATTGACCCGTCAAGTCTTTCAGGGTGATGGTGTTGTTTGTTAATTCATCGTCGCCGATAATGGCGGCAAACCGCGCACCTGAGGCATCGGCTTTTTTCATCTGCGCTTTCAGGCTCTGCGTACCGCAATGCTGATAAACAGACAAACCGACACGGCGAAGCTGCTCTGACAGTTGCATGGCAACAGCAGTGCTGCCGTTCCCCTGCCGCATCAGATACACATCGGGCGCAGCTTCACTTTTCAGGCAACCGTATTCTTGCACCAGCAGCAATAATCGCTCCACACCCATAGCAAAGCCAACGCAGCCGGTGGATTTGCCGCCCAATTCTTCGACCAAGCCATCATAACGCCCGCCGCCGCAAACCGTGGCTTGTGCACCGAGTTTATCGGTTGTCCACTCAAATACAGTGTGGTTGTAGTAATCCAAACCACGCACCAGACGCGGGTTTTCTGTGTATTCAATATCCAAAGCAGCCAACAGCGATTTTAATTCAGTGTAATTACTTTGCGATGTTTCGCCCAAATAATCAATTAGCTTCGGTGCGGCATTAACCATGTCTTGCAATACCGGATTTTTGGTATCCAGTACGCGCAAGGGGTTGGTGTGCATGCGTCGGCGGCTGTCGTCGTCCAAAATCGCTTCATTTTGCTGCAAATAAACCACCAAAGCAGCGCGGTGAGCGGCTCGTTCTTCGCGGTTTCCCAAACAATTGAGTTCTAAGGCAAGGTGCTCACCAATACCCAATTGCTGCCACAAATCGGCGCACATGGCGATGACTTCGGCATCGGCATCAACGCTGTCAAACCCCAACGCTTCTACGCCCACTTGATGAAACTGGCGGTAGCGCCCTTTTTGCGGTCGTTCACGCCGAAACATCGGTCCCATATACCACAATTTTTGCGGACCATTGTAAAGTAAATTGTGTTCCACCACCGCCCGCAAACACGAAGCCGTGCCTTCCGGACGCAGACTCAAGCTCAAAGCATCGTTGGAATCAGAAAACGTGTACATTTCTTTGCCGACCACATCGGTTTCTTCGCCGATGGAACGTACAAACAAACCGGTTTGCTCCACAATCGGTGTGCGAATTTGCCGATATGCAAAACGCCGCGCCCATGCGGTAATTGCGTCTTCAAACGCTTGCCAAATGTCGGCGGTCAGTTTGAAGTCTTTTTGTGCCACTGGCAATAAATCATTCATGCCTTTAACGGCTTGGATTTTTTGTCCCATTCTTATGGTTCTTTGAATTTATTCAGGGTTTAACTGACGAATTATATAGATACTGAAGCCTTTATAAAAGGTATTTGTATGGAAATACCGTTAAACAAATTTACTTTTGCACCCACAATCAGAAAAAAATATGTTAATCTTTTCAGGCAGCATGATTGTGCCAACGTTTAAGCAAACAGAGCAATCATGCTGACTTTCGATGCGTAATAAAATGAGGAGACACAATATGTATCAAAAAATCATGGTGCCGGTGGACGACAGCAAAGCGTCTTTGCGTGCCTTGCATGAAGCTGCTTCTTTGGCAAAATTGTGCGGTGCCACTTTGCATGCCGTACATGTGGTTGATTTGGCACAATTCAGCTGGGGCGGCACCGGTTATTTACAGTCTGAAGAAGTGCGCAAAGCCATTGAAGCCACAGGGCAAAAAGTATTGCAGCGCACCCGTGAATTTCTGGTTCAAGAAAATGTGGAGGCGGAAACCGCTATTTTGGAAAGTGCGGGTGATAAGGTGGCTGACTTGCTGGTGAATCACGCGAAAGACAATCAAGTGGATTTATTGATAATGGGTACACACGGCTTCAGCGGCTTGATGCACATGTTAATGGGTTCTGTAGCGGAAGGTGTGTTGCGTCAAGCGGATATTCCGGTGATGCTGCTGCGTGTACCGCATGATGATTAAATTGTTTTTACCGCGGCCTGTGCTTTATTAATAAGTAGCACTGACGCGCCATTGTATCAAATCTTTTCAGGCAGCCTGTTTACACAAAAAACAGGCTGCCTGAATATTTTTTGGAAATCACTAGGGTCTGTGGATATTTACCTATATAATGTATAATAAACAAATGGATAGATTAAAACTGACCGATACCCAATGGAAAAAAATAGAACCTTTATGTCTTGGAAAAGCAACAGACAGAGGAAGAACAGGGAAAAATAATCGTTTATTTCTTGAAGCAATTCTTTGGATAGCCCGAACAGGGAGTCCTTGGCGTGATTTACCCAAGTCGTTTGGTAAATGGAATACCGTTTACAGACGATACAACAATTGGTTAAAAAAAGTATTTTTAAGAATATTTTCAACATACTAAGTAATAAGTCGGACTTAGAATATGCCGCCATTGACGGCACAATATCGAAAGTACATCGTCACGAACAAGGTGCGGTGGGCGGGACGCGTAATCAAGCAATCGGTCATTCTCGCGGCGGAGTAACAACCAAGATTATGGCGTTGGTTGATGCTTTGGGTAATTTGGTGAAATTTGTTTTATTACCGGGTAACAAGCACGACATAGCCGGCGTTCTAGCGCTAATTGAAAATACGGATATTCAAGCACTGTTAGCAGATAAAGCCTTTGATGCAGATTGGCTTTTTCAGGAATTAGATGGGCGTGGCGGGAAAGCGGTTATTGCACAAAAATCCAACCGAAAAAATCCAAGAATATTGGATAAAGAGATGTATAAATGGCGGCATTTGGTTGAAAATTACTTTACCAAGTTGAAGGAATATAAGCGAATTGC
>NZ_JQKE01000075.1 GCF_000745895.1 Stenoxybacter acetivorans DSM 19021
TGCCGCCAGCGTTCAATCTGAGCCAGGATCAAACTCTTATGTTTAATCTCAGCTTGTTTCCTTAAGCTGTGTCTTTCAACACAACCTAAGCTGGTCTGATTCAAAGAAATTGACAAGTCTTGATATTAAGTTAAACTTAATTCTTTTCTTGTCTTCTCGAATTCAGTGTGGGCTTCTGTTGCACCCACACTTATCGGTAATCTGTTTTGTTAAAGAGCGTTGCTTCCGCTTGGGTTTTACACTAAACTAGTATGTTCAGCGGTGTTTCCTTGTCGCTTCAGCGAAGAAAGCGAACTATACGCAATCACCATTTCACCGTCAAGCTGTTTGGCAAAAAAAATTTTAACTTTCTTTTAAAATATCTGTTTTTATTGTGATTATTTTTTACCTATATTCGCCTGATACGCTGCGTTTCCAACGCTCTATACAGTTTCAGGCAGCCTGAAAGCGATGCACCTGCCGCCAAAACAGGGGGGTCTTCGCTTCTGTTCTCTACCGCCGTTCACTTCCAGATGTAATAAATTGCCGCGCTGATGATGTACGCGATGTACATCAGCCCTGCGCTTTTGAAGCCGAATTTCAGCAACTCGCTTTGCTCCGCCTTTTCATCGGCGGGCTTGCCTACGGCATCGGCGATACTCAACGCTAAAATAATAATGGGCAGCGACACAAATACAGTATGACCCGCGCTGCTGTTTTGAAGTGCGGCGAACAGCAATTCATGGTGAAACATTGCGCCGATTTGCTCTTGCATATTAATCAGCAATGCGTTTGCACCCAAGTTAGAGCCTGCAATAAACCCGCTCAACATGCCAAGCAAAGGCGATATAAAGAGATACAGCCAAATACTGCTGTTTTTGGGTATGGTTTGAATAAACGCTTCGATAAACCCCGCGAAAAACAGGAATTGCGACAACACAATAAACACAAACAAGGTTGAGCAGGTTTTATAACTTTGTTTCCACGGCAGCGACGGCTTTTGCTTTGTTTTCCACGCCCACAGCAAGGTTGCCGACAACAGTGCCAAACCCGGGCTTTTCAGCAGATAAAAATGGCTGCTATCGCCTGAGACGCTCAATTGCTCGGTGATGTTCGGGAAAGAAACGGCGATAATTTTGATAAGCAACACCAGCAACACCACCCACAAATAAGGGGAAAGCTGTTTGAACAACAACTTCAACTCGGGAAATGGGTTATTGCGGTTACTCGCGTTGAGTATAAAAAACCACAACACAAAATTCACAAACCCCGCCATTGCGCCCGCCAACTCCACCCAACCGAGCAAGTTAAACGCCAGCAGCAAAACAGAAAACGAAACAGCCGCCGCCAGCGGCAAAAAGTAATGGCGGGCGGAATTCCCGCCGATTAAATACGCGGCAATCACGGCAATGCACGGAAATACGCCGAAGCTGATCAACGCGCTGGCACTGCCCAGTGAAGCGATATTTTGCTGAGTTAAATTTGCCGCAACAATGGTTGCCAGCCCCAACGTTCCCCACGGCATAATATTCATGCTCAGCAACGATAATTTCATCGCGGCTTGGCGGGGGAACATCGCCATAAACACAGGCACAGCCAGCAACAAAGACACGCCAAAACCCGTAATGGATTCCAATGCGGGCAGCAACCCAAACAGCAGCAGAGATATTTTCGCGGTTTGATGCAACGGCAGTTCAGACAGCCGTTTATCCAATTGCTTGGTTTGCCCCGTTTGTTTCAGCAGCAACCCCAACATCAGCCCCGTAAAAATCACGGCAAACGCATTCAGTGTCAGCACCAGTGAATTAGACAGCGTTTTTAACAAAACCTCGCCGTTTAAATAGGTTGCCTGAAGCACAACAGAGAGCGCAACCGCCCACACAATGCCGAACAGCCCTGCCGAAAACCCGCTTTTTTTCCACACGGTAATCATTAACAGGCTGACAATCACGGGAGATAACAAAATAATCAGCATGATTGGCAATCTTTGCTTTTGTAAAACGATAGCATGCGATCATAAGCATGAACTGCCGTGACAATAGCCAGCTGCGAGCCATAATAGATTTTGTCAATTTCCTGAGAAGTAAGTAATGGTGTTTGATAACGAATAGCTTCAACCAATTCATACGTATGGTGAGGATCAATCGTATGGTGTTTTTCAAAATAAATTAAATAATCATCATTATCCAACCCCAACCGTTTCATTCCCGCCATAATTTTGCTGAAATGGCATTCAACCCATTGCTCTGTTGTTGTAAAGCAACCATATGCCGACAATCTCATTGAAGGGCGAGTTAGTAACGCATTAAATATATTTGACGTTAACGAAGTAAACCAAGGTTTATCGACATTCCTCCAAGATAAAAACTCATCTTCAGTTCCCATTTGATGAAGCAATCTTCTTAGCCAATATGTATGAAAATTTTGCAAAACACCATTGCCGCATTCGTCCCAAAAATTTGAAGCAACAACCTTTTTCATTGCTCCTTGTAAACCCAAACCCAGCATAGATACTTCATCATCCACATATTCATTTCTGCATATCTCAGTTTTGAGAAAATGCAACATAGAATCCAATGTCATCTCTGTCGCAACATAATCAAAGAATTGATGATTTAATCCTGCGTTATGAATGGATATTTTTTCAAAATAATCTGCCAGCTCCTGTTGCGTTAGAATGTTTGATTTGGTTTCAAGCAAGCCCAACCAATTTTGTATAAAATAGTCCTCAATTTCATGTTTTTTATAATAAATCTTACTCTCAAATCCAGTGTCTTTTATATTAAAAATTGGGCTGTCCCTATAATTATAGATATAAGAATATATTAAATTAAGTGATATATTTATTTTTTCACCAACTTGATCGAAACCACTATCTTTTTTAAAAAAATCAGAAAAATCAAAGCTATTCAGAATGCAATCTATATTAGCATTACTGCGAAACACACCAACAGGTGGCCAATACATATCCTGTAATGCTGGCAAATCTTTTTCAATGGAATTTCTCTTTGACATGATGACTACCTTTCTTTATATCAATGAATTAAATGTTTATAAAATAAAACCAGCATCGGCAAAATTATATATTTTTCTGACTATAGCCAAATTCAATATCCTCATGCCAAAATGCAACGGCAGTTCAGACACCGTTTATCCAATTGCTTGGTTTACCCCATTTGTTTCAGCAGCACCAAATATCAACACCAGAGAATTAAACAACACTTTTAACAAAATCTCGCCGTTTTAAAGTGATTACCTGAAGCGAAATTACCCATGCAATGCCAAGCACTCTCGCCGAAAACCTGCTTTTTCTCCACACGACAATTATTAATAGACTGACAATCAATTTCAGAATTATTACTGCTGTTACTATATCAGTAGCTAAGTGAACTAGCATGTTACTTTAGATAAAAAATATCTATTATTATGATATTTTATGTTTATTTACAGCTATGCTATTATTTTCTACAGAGAGAAAATAATGACCTACTCTTTAATTTAGATGAGAGCGGACTTCAGCGAAATTAATGTTCAGATATTCGGCAAACGAAACAGTGTGTAAGAATTCAGCACGGCCGATAATCCTTACAGACCATATATTATTTTTTCGAAGATAAGAAATATTCCCAATATCACACAGTTTGTTTATACAAATTTGGCAATATTGGTATAAAAATTGAAATGAATATCAACAAGCTGCCAAAGATAACATTATATCCCAAGACTTCATGCAACAATACAACCGAAAATATCATTGAAAAAATCGGTTCTAAGTTATATATAATGGTTGCCCGCTCCGGTGAAACTTTTGATTGATACCGCATTTGAATCCAAAAGGCGATTACCGTTGCAAAGACAGCGGTTACTATCAGCGCAACAATCAAATCACCATTCCAGCTTTCCGGCAAAATTAATGATTCCGACAGTATGCACATGATTAAAAACAATATTGCCGCAATAAAAAATTGAATGGTAATTAAAACAAGTACATCAACTTTACCACTTATCTTATCGATGATTAAAATATGTATTGCGCTGAAAAGGGAACCCATAATCACAAAAGCGTCCCCTTTGTTTAAATTTATATTCAACAATGATTTAGAAGATAAAATACAAACACCAATAATGGCAATTATGATAGACAATATTGCCAATTTCTCTATACTTTTCTTAAAGACCACATAATTAATTAAAGGAACCCAAATAATAGCAAGTGCAGATAAGAAACCGGTATTGGTAGAACTGGTTAAACTCAGCCCTTTAATAAACAATAAAAATATAAGAAAAAGAAGGATACCCAATATCAATCCATAAACCATAGACTTAACATCCATAAACTCTTTTTTAAAATAACATAATGGAAGCAACATCAAAAAAGCCAATAAAAATCGTAACCATAAGACAGAAAATATGCCATATGAACCGATTACCGATTTCATCGCAGGAAAGCCAAGCCCCCAAAATACAGCCACCAACAATAACAGCAATTCATACCGAATATTCTTAATCATTAATATTTCTTTCTTTAGATACCAAAAAGTGCATCAAATAGCTTTCCGGCAAAATAATCAATATGTTCTGTTTTTGTGTTTCTGCCAAAGCCAATTCTGAGTGCTAAATTAGCTTGCTCTGTTGTTAATCTCACAGCGGTCAGCACATGGGCGGGTTGTTGATTTTCAGTATGACAAGCTGAACCTCAAGAGAGACAAATCAGATAAATTTTGCAGCAGCAACTGATTATTATTTCTGTGAAAAGTATAAACAAAAATAGTATCATAAGCATGATTTAATTTAAAAAATTTATAAACCGCTCCCATGACCGCCCACACATTCAACCCGCTCACCCTGCCTTTAAACGGCAATATTTTAATTGAAGCCTCTGCGGGCACAGGCAAAACCTACAATATCGCCGCATTGTTTGCCCGTTTAATCTTGCTGGAGAAAATGACGGTTGATCGTGTGTTGGTGGTAACTTTCACCAAAGCCGCCACCGCCGAATTGAAAATCCGTTTGCGCAGCCGCCTCAACGAAGCCTTGCTGGCATTGCGTTCACAGCGTGATGACGGCAAACCGCCTGAAGATGATTTTTTGCGCGATTTGCTTCTCCAAGCCTTATCAAAAGAGTCGTCCGAAAAACTCATACTGCGTCTTCAGGCAGCCATCAGCCAGTTTGACCAAGCCGCCATTTACACCATTCACGGCTTTTGCCAGCGGGTGCTGACCGACTACGCTTTCTGGTGTCAAACGCCGTTTGATACCGAAACGGCAGAGCCCAACCCGCAATTACTGCTCACTTTTGCACAAGATTATTGGCGCAGTCATATAAGTGATGATCCGCTGTTGGCGGCATTGGTTATTCGCAATAAACTCACGCCGCACACCGTGATTGAACAGCTGGGCAAATGGGTAAACCGCACCGAACTACACCCGAGAACACCGCCGCTTGCCGACTTGGCATCACTGCAAAAACGCGTTAATGATATTTGGCAGTCCATACACAACAGGCTGCCTGAAATGGAAACGGTATTTTGGCAAATCTATCCCAAACTCAGCGGCACTAAATTCAAAGAAAAAACCTATCAATCGGTATTCGCGCAGCTGCGCACTGCTGCCGAATGCTGCCGTGACGGCGATAACATCATGCGTTTACGCCGTTTGCATAACGACTTGGGTGAAACCCCCGACAAATGCCCGCGATTAACCACTTTTGATACAGAATACCTGCGCACCAACACCAAAAAAAACAATGTTCTCAATGATACTGATCTTGATCGGCTCGCGCCCTTGTCTGCCTTTGCCGACGCCTGCCGCGCCCTGATGGAAACGGAAGAACATGCCGCCATTCGTTTGCAGCTGGATTGTTTTGAATACGTGCATCAACAGCAGGCACAGCACAAACAACACAGCCGCCAACGCAGTTTTGATGACTTACTGAATGATACGGCGCAAGCATTGTCTGACCACAACCCGCATCACCATTTATTGGCGCAAGCACTCGCCGCACAATGGCAAATCGCCCTTTTGGACGAATTTCAAGACACCGATCCACTCCAATACCGCATATTCCAAACCGCATTCAGTGCACAAAACCGCCCGTTGCTCATGGTGGGCGACCCCAAGCAAGCAATTTACGGTTTTCGCGGTGCAGACATTCACGCTTATTTACAAGCCGCCGCCGACACACCAATAGAACAGCGTTATACCTTAAACACCAATTACCGCAGCCATGAAGCCCTGATTCAATCAGTGTCTTATTTATTTTCAGGCAGCCCGAAACCCTTTGTTTTAGACGGCATTCCCTATCCGCCGATTCATGCCAGCCGCACCCAAAGCCGTTTAACACCCAACTCGGCGGCATTCCGGATTCGCTGGTTGAACAGCAGCGACGAAAAAAGCAATAAAGATGTATTGCGCCGCCGTGCTGCCGATTGGTGCGCTGCCGAAATCGCCGCACAAATGGCACAAAGCCTTTCAGGCAGCCTGAATATCACCGATGAACAAGGAAACACCCGCCCAATCGCTGCCGGCGACATTGCCGTACTGGTACGCAAACACAGCGAAAGCCGCTTAATGGCACACGCACTCAAACAGCACGGCATTGTCAGCGTTTCATTAAATAATCAATCTGTTTTCGACACGGAACACGCCCGCCTCATGGCAGCGCTGCTCACCTTTTTACAAAACCCTCAAAAAACCGATTTATTGCGGTTTATATTGGGCAGCCCGCTTTATGCCTTCAATGCCGCCGCTTTGCAGCAGCTCAATCACAACGACACCGCCATTGACACTTGGATTCAGCGCGGCGCGGCTACCCGCGAGTGCTGGCAAAAAAACGGCATCTACGCCGCTTTGCAGCAATTTGCCGCCGCTTCCGATTTGGAACACAGTTTATTGCAGCGGCGCGACGAGCGCGGCATCACCAATTTTTGGCAGCTGGCGGAATTATTGTCTGATACCGAACAAACCATCACCGTGCCGCAAGCCCTCATCAACTGGCTCAATCGTCAAATCACCGACCACACCCGACCAAACGGCGAAAATACCATGCTGCGTTTGGAAAGCGACGAGCAGCTCGTCAAAATTGTTACCATGCACGCCGCCAAAGGCTTGGAATACCCCATTGTTTACTGCCCGTTTGCTTGGGACGCCGACAGCAACAGCCAAACATGGTCAATTGTCCACCAACACCAGCAAACCGAACTCATTCACAAAAATCTGCTCAGCACCGACGACACCGCCCACCAAACAACAGAACAATTAAGCGAATCCTTGCGTCTGTATTACGTTGCCCTAACCCGCGCCCGCGAGCAAATTACCCTTTACGCCGCCGACAGCAGCGCAGCCAAAAACAACGCTTTGATTTATTTAATCACCAACGGAAAACTTGCCGATGACATCAGCAAAACCGCCATTCAAACAACTTGGCAAGACTGCTTAAACCAAGCTCCCCAAACCACTGATTTTGCTTGGTTCACCGACGCACCCGCCGCAGCCGCATCATTTTCGCCGCCGCCGGCGAAACAAACTTATCAAGCCAATGCCTTGCCGCACCGCCGATTTCAATTTATCCGCCAAACCAGCTTCACCGCACTCAGCCGTTCCCACAACAGCGGCGAAGCCATGAATCCCGATATTGACGCAGCCGAAATTACCGAATCCGCCGACACCCCTGTTTTCAGGCAGCCTGAAAACCAAGCGCCCGAAACCGCCTTGCTCGGTTTTGCACGCGGCATGAACGCGGGCGTGTGTTTGCACGCCCTCTTAGAAGAAACCGATTTTTCGCACAATGCCGCCGATCAAGTTCATCGATATCCGCCGCTCTTGGCGCAATATGGCTTCGCCGATACCCATGCCGAAATATTCATTCCCATGATTGAAGCCGTTCGCCAATGCCGTTTATCGGCAAACAGCTGTCTGGCAAACATTCCCACCAAGCAGCGTTTGGCAGAAATGGGTTTCACCCTGCATCTTCATGATTTCAGTGTTTCCCAATTACAGCACTGGTTTGCCAACACACCGCACAGGCTGCCTGAAAACATCGTTCAGACAGCCCATCTTTTGGACTTCGACACCGTAAACGGTTTTTTAAACGGTTTTATTGATTTGAGTTGCCAAGACCATGACGGCAACGTGTATGTAATTGACTACAAATCCAATTATCTGGGCAGCCGCCTCGCCGATTACCACACCGAAGCCATGAATCACGAAGTGGCAAAACACCATTATTATTTACAAGCCTTAATTTACGCCATTGCCCTTGCCCGCCACCTCCAACTCAAAAATGCCCTGCCCGACAGCATTCAAGTGCGTTACTTATTTTTGCGCGGACTGAGCGAACACAGACAAGAAGGCATCTGGTGCTGGGACATTGCCACCGAATATTTGCACGATTGGTTAATTTAGCCTGACTGCGGTTTACGCCATATACGGATACAGCAACAAGCCGATATTCACTTAAGACTTTATGCTGCTTTCATAATCGGCGTGCATGGGTTTGGCTGTTGCTGCGTTTTAAGACAATGATTTTGTGAAGTATATTTTTTTACGGCGTAGCTGATTTTTTCAGATAGCCGTCCAATGCGTTCAATAAATTACCCGGCTTTGCCATTTCACGGATTAATGCCTGCCCTGCTTTGAGTTCATCAGCACTCAATTTCTTGGCGACACGCATTTGGCTATGGTTGGCTTCATTGTCTGCCGATGAAGCGCGGGCAACATATAAATTGTAAAGCGCGTACGCAGCGACTAAATTGGTATTGACCCCTTTGTTGTTTTCATACATCAAACCAAGATTAAACTGAGCTTCCACATCACCTTGTTCCGCTGCCAAACGATACCATTTGACGGCTGCCTGATTGTCTTGCATCACACCTTGACCCGCCTCGTACATAACACCCAGATTAAACTGAGCATCAACATCACCTTGTTCCGCTGCCAAGCGATACCATTCAACGGCTGCCTGATGGTCTTGAGCCACGCCTTGACCCACCTCGTACATCAAACCAAGATTAAACTGAGCCTCCGCATTGCCTTGTTCCGCCGCTAAATGAAGCCACTTAGCAGCAGCCTGATCGTCTTGTGCCACGCCTCGACCATTAGCGTACATCAAACCAAGATTATTCTGAGCATCCACATCGCCTTGTTCTGCCGCTAAACGAAACCATTTGATGGCTGCCTGATCATCTTGCGGCACACCTGAACCTGTGGCGTACATAAAACCAAGATTAAACTGAGCCCTCGCATCACCTTGTTCCGCTGCCAAGCGATACCATTTGACGGCTTCCCTGTCATCTTGCGGTACACTTTGACCCTCAGCGTACATAACACCCAGATTAAGCTGAGCTTCCGCATCGCCTTGTTCTGCCGCCAAACGATACCATTCTACGGCTTCCTTGTCGTCTTGCCACACACCTTGACCCTCGTCGTACAGCAAACCAAGATTAAACTGAGCCGCCGCATAGCCCTGTTCCGCCGCCAAGCGATACCACTTAACGGCTGCCTGATAGTCTTGTGCAACACCTTGACCCTTGTCGTACATAAAACCCAGATTATTCTGAGCTTTCACATTACCCTGTTCCGCCGCCAAACGATACCACTTAACGGCTGCCTGATCATCTTGTGCCACACCTTGACCATTGTCGTACATCAAACCCAAATTATATTGAGCTTTCGCATCACCTTGTTCTGCTGCCAAGCGATACCATTTGACGGCTGCCTGATAATCTTGTGGCACACCTTGACCTTTGGCGTACATAAAACCAAGATTAATCTGAGCCTTGGCATCACCTTGTTCTGCTGCCAAGCGATACCATTTGACGGCTGCCTGATCATCTTGCCGTACACCTCGACCCTTGGTGTACATAACACCCAGATTATTCTGAGCCGCCGCATCACCCTGTTCCGCTGCCAAACAAAACCACTTAACGGCTTCCCTGTCATCTTGCGCCACGCCTTGACTCTTGGCGTACATCAAACCGAGATTGTATTGAGCTTTCGCATCACCTTGTTCTGCCGCCAAGCGATACCATTCAGCGGCTGCCTGATAATCTTGTGGCACACCTTGACCTTTGGCGTACATAAAACCAAGATTAATCTGAGCCTTGGCATCACCTTGTTCCGCCGCCAAACGATACCACTTGACGGCTGCCTGATCATCTTGCGCCACGCCTTGACCCACCTCGTACATAAAACCGAGATTATATTGAGCCTCCGCATCACCTTGTTCCGCCGCCAAACGATACCATTTGGCAGCTGCCTGATCATCTTGTGCCACGCCTTTACCCTCCTCGTACATCAAACCAAGATTAAACTGAGCTTTCACATTACCTACTCTGCCAATGGTTGCCATTCCCGCAAAGCAGCGGCATAATCTTGACGCTGATATGCTGCCTCTCCTTCCTGAAATCCTGCGGCAGCAAAATTGGGTAACAGCAGCAAAGCCAATATGAAACAGCCGCGATACAAGAAGGATATGAAATTGGTGCGCTTAAGCCCGCTGAAATGCTGTTTACCAATAGGTTGAGGTTATCCAGTTGGTTCAGCTGCTGTTGTAATTCGTTTCGTTCTGCTGCGCTCAGCTTCGGATTCTCCAGCGCGTTGACGATGCTGTCTCGGTTTCGGTTAATCTCGCCGCGGATGGCTTGGGTGTTGCTGTCGAATTCCTGTGTTACTTGTCTTTGTAAATCCAACTCTGCCTGTACTCTGTCTTTGTCAAAGTTGTTGTTCAGGGAGCCGCTGGCTTCTTGGTAATTCTCTGTGCTGACTTCTGTTTTGATCGCTTGTTTGATTTCTTCGGCGGTTTTGCCGGTTAATTCCTGTTGTCTCGTTTCATTGGTAATGGTGATATTGGCGGTGTTGATGCCGCTGTGAGTGGTGCTGCTTTCATGTCCGCTGTCGCTGCCGAAACCGATGGCTTGGCTGTACTTCGCTTCTCCTTTGGTTTGGGTTTCTCCTGTTTGCGGATTGGTGCTGGTTTGGTTGCTGCCTTGTTGTGCCAGCTGCATGCCGCCA
>NZ_JQKE01000076.1 GCF_000745895.1 Stenoxybacter acetivorans DSM 19021
GTTCATGTGTATTTCCTTCCCTGTTCTGAAAACGCATACGCTTTGCCGCAGTCATTCGCTTAAAATGCCGCTGACCCGGTATGTTGATTTGTTTGTTGTTGAAACTGTTTGCGCTTTCACCACAAAACACAACAATAAATAACATTTACTCTAATCGCTTTGTCGGTGATTTTCTTTGATGTAGGACAAATTAAGTGTACTTTGATTTTAATTTTACACCTTGAAGATCGAATTAAAAAAAACCGTGCCGCCCAAAGCCATTTATCCAAACGCATAGTGTTGTTATGCGTTTGTGCCTGTCATTAATTTTTGTCGTTAAATTGATTGAATACGCAATATTATAGCTAAAACACTATTCTCCACATATAGATACGACTTTTTATTCTGGTTTCTGTCATGTAAACATGCAAGGCTTGATTGTTTCGGATTGCTGCGTGATGAAAAAGAAAGTGGTTTGGCTGTATTAATTGTAATCACTGTGTTTCTGAAAACCCGGTAAGCCTATGCTGTAGTAGTGTGTGCCTAATCGTGTTGCCAAGCCAATGATAAATAACAGGTTTAATGTGTAGGCGTTAATGGCATCAAACAGATTCAGCAAATACAACAGTGCACCCATTAATAAAGCAATGCTGCCGTAAACATCTTTGCGCAGGATAATCGGAATGTCGTTCACCAGCATGTCGCGCACGATGCCGCCGCCAACAGCGGTAACAAAACCGAGCATGAGCGTGCCGAATATGTTTAATTGCAGCTGCAAGCCGATTTGTGCGCCGGTGAGGCTGAATGCGGCTAAACCGATGGCGTCGGCGGTGATGAACCATGTGGCAATCAAGCGTTGGCGGTGCTGATGCAGACGCAGCAACCATGAAAGCAAGAGGGTGATAAACACCACGCTCAATGCGGTGTTTTGCAAAAATACGCGCGGGATTTGCCCAATCAGTGCGTCGCGCAGCATGCCGCCACCAATGGCGGTGAGCAGGGCAACAATCATGACGCCGAGCAAATCCAGCCGCTTACGAAATCCCACCAAATAGCCGGAAATGGTGAACGCAATTGTGCCGATGATGTGCAGTATTTCGGTAACATTCATGATGTAATCAATTGATCAGGCTGAAAAAACCGCCATTCTCCAACGGATAAACCGTCGGTGCGCCATGCGCCGAATTGTTCGCGGTGCAATTGTTCAACACGATTGCCTGCGGCGGCAACCATGCGTTTGACTTGGTGGTATTTGCCGTTGCTGATAACCATGATTAAGGTGTGTGCGTCTGCCAATTCAGCCTGTTCGGCGCAAACGGTTTCATTGTCGTCATGTAGTAACACACCCGAGCGCAGTTGTGCGCACAGGCGTTCATCAGCGGCATGTTTCAGTACGGCGCGGTAACGTTTCGGTACTTTGTGTTTGGGTGAGGTGATGCGGTGGTTGAATTGTCCGTCGTTGGTGATAATCAACACGCCGGTGGTGTCGGCATCTAATCTGCCCACGGCTTGCATGGGTAAATTGAGCAAGTTTGGCGGCAACAGGCTGAATACCGACGGGTAATGCTTCGGTTTGTGTGAGGTTTCGTAATCGGCGGGTTTATTCAATAAAATGTAAAAAAACGGGTAGGGTACGGGAATCTGTTTTTCGCCGTTGATTTCAAGAGCAACCACGTCGTTTGGCGCGATGTCTTCATTGGTATTGTTTTTCAGGCAGCCGTTAATGGCAATCAAGTCATATTGAATGAGTTGTGTGCATTGCTTGCGGCTGCCCAAACCTTGGGCTTGCAGGTATTTGATGATGTTCATAATGAATATAAAGGCTGCCTGAAACGGTTTTCAGGCAGCCTGAAAACAGCGGTTTCAGCTGAAAAGAAAGAAAATTAAGGTGTGCAGGATAAACAGCGGCACCAAAATGCCGAATGACCATGCCATGTAGCCAAAGAAGCTGGGCATTGCCACGCCGCGCTGAACGGCGATGGAACGCACCATAAAATTGGGGGCATTGCCGATGTAGCTTAATGCGCCCATAAACACTGAACCCATGGATACCGCTAATAAGGTGGTGGTCATTTGGTGCATCAGCACGGCGGCATCACCGCCCGACATATTGAAAAATACGAGGTAGGTTGGTGCATTGTCCAAAAAAGCAGACAGTAAACCGGTCATCCAAAAATACATGGCGTTAATCGGCTCGCCTGCGCTGTTGTGAACCAAGCGGATTAAGCCGCCGAACGCGCCGGATTCGCCCGCTTTAAGAATGGCAATCACCGGGGTGATGGTAATAAAAATACCCAAAAACAGTTTACCTACTTCCAGCATCGGCTCCCAGTTGAATTCATTACCGGCGCGCACAGGATTGGGTGTAATTTTGAGTGAAACCAAAGTAATCACAATTAAAAGAACATCGCGAGCTAAGGCGGGTAAGCCGATTTCTGTGCCTAAAATATTGAAAGCAACATCGCTTTTCCATAAGCCCGACAGCAAAACCGCGCCGACCACGCCTGCCAGCAATACTAAATTGCGTTTACCGTAAATTTTTAATTTGGAATCCGGTGAGGGATCTTTTGAAAGCAATTCTTTTTCCATGCCGTAGAAATGGCGGTCAATCAGGTAAAACAGCACCAGCAATACAATGCTACTGATGATAACAGGCAGCATCATGTGTTTGATTGTCCAAATAAAATCAACGCCTTTCAGGAAGCCTAGAAACAGTGGAGGATCGCCCAAAGGGGTTAAGCCACCGCCGATGTTGGCAACCAAAAAGATAAAAAATACCACCACATGCACGCGGTGTTTGCGGTTGTCATTGGCTTTTAACAACGGACGAATCAACAGCATTGCCGCGCCTGTTGTTCCCATAATTGATGCCAACAGTGTGCCGATGGTGATCAAAACGGTGTTTACACGCGGGCTGCCGTGCAGATTGCCCCACACCAAGATGCCGCCGGAAACGGTGTAGAGTGCCAGTAGCAATAAAATAAACGGAATGTATTCTTCCAAAACGGCATGAACAACGGTGTGTACGCTTGCGCCAAAGCCGAATACGGCGGTAAACGGCAATAAAAACAGCATTGTCCAAAGCGCGGTGATTTTGCCGAAATGATGATGCCATAAATGACTCGCCGCCAGCGGCAATATCGCAATGGAGAGCAGAATCAGCGCGAAAGGCATGCCCCACCACAGACTTAAAGATGCGTTATTCAACTCGGCGGCGGCAGCGGTTGCGGGCAAAGCCACTAGACCAAACAAAAACAGGGCGGCTTGAACAGACATGCGTTTTTTATCCTTAGGTTGCCTGAAATCAAAACAAGCATGGTAATTGTGAAATAAATTTATTGCCCAATTCTAAATGAAAAGAAGTGTCAATGCCAATTAACCGTTTTTTCCACACAAAATATGCCATGAATTGGATTGGGTAAACCGATGGAGATAAGGTGCTTTTTGTCTCTTAATCAGGCTGCCTGAAAAAACAGTAAGACAGCCTGTTACAGCGAGGGCAGCTGCATCATTTCAAGTGTAAAAATAAATGCCGATTGCGCAAAATCGGCATTTTGCATGACATAAGCCGTTTTGTTAATATGATTTATGCGGCAAGAATTTTCCTGACAACACCATATTCACGCGATCAATTTTTTGCTGAATATCTATTCAAAAATCAAATAGTTGAAATATTTAAATTTAATCGCAATCCCAGTTGTTGCAAGGCTTCTGCCAAGGTATCGATTTTGGTGGCATGGTGCAAATTCACAATGCGTTGCACATCTTGCGGGCGGGTGGACAGCCGACGCGCCAGCTCGGAATTACTGATATTTTGGTGCACCAATTCATTCAGCAACAACACTTTTGCCCATGCACTGGCGGGCAGTGCCACCCACTCTTCGCCCTTTTGTAATTGAACCGAGGGCATTGGTACAGTACGGCGGTCTTCAAAATAGAAATCCATGGCGGTTAATAAAGCGTCCGCCGCCATTGCTCGTGCGTCTGTCAAATCATCGCCGCAGGTAATGGCTTCGGGAATATCGCGAAAGGTAACAGTATAGCCGTTGTCTTCTTGGCTGAATTTTGCAGGATAGTACATGATTAAACTCTCATTCGGATTGGGTGGCGGCGGCAAGCCTTGCTGCTCGCCTGTTTGCTTATTTCAAACTCAACTGTTTTTTCACACCTTCCACCAAGCCTTTCGGTAATTCTTTACTTGGGTGGCGCGGCAATATGGTTTGCTTGCCGTTGTAATAAAGTTTCAAATGCCGCGAGGCATCTTTTACTTCAACACCTTGAGCAAGTAACCACCTAAGGAACTCGCTCTGCTTCACCACTCAATCCTTCCTAATTCGTTGAACATGGGTATATATTAAACAAAAATGTTTAATATATCAAGCAGAATTTAAACTTTTTTGTATAAAAAAGCTGCCTGAAATGGTTGGGATTTTTTACAGAGAAAATTTAACCCAGTTATCCAGGATAGTCCCTAAATTTATATTAACACCAAGCCTGCCGCCGCTAAAAAACCGCCCATAACGGGCGGTTTTTTTCACTGTGTATCAGCCAACTTCGGCGGCGTATTGTTCCGCATTCAGTAAACCATCAAAATCAGCGGGATTGGCGGGTCTGAGTTTGAAGAACCAGCCTGCGCCGTAAGGGTCGCTGTTGGCGGTTTCGGAGGCATCAATTAAGTCTTGGTTAATTGCGGTTACGCTGCCGGCAATCGGGGCATAAACATCAGAAGCGGCTTTTACCGATTCGACCACGCCTGCCGTTGCTTCGGCTTCCAATACCGCGCCCACGGCGGGCAGTTCCACAAACACAATATCGCCCAGTAAATCTTGAGCGTGTTCAGTGATGCCGATGGTAATCGTACCATCGGTTTCCAAACGCAGCCATTCATGGCTGGCAGTGTATTTTAAATCGGTAGGGATTTGACTCATTGGGTTCTCCGAAAAGGGTAATAATCAAGGTAAAGCGGCAAACAGGATTTCAAAGCGAGCCTGTTTTTTCAGGCAGCCTTTATATTTAATCAATCAGCTAATTAACACTCAATCAAACTGTTTTTTGCCATTGCGCACAAACGGCAATTTCAATACGCGCACTTCAGTGAGTGTGCCGCGAATGTTCACTTGTGCGGTGTCTGCCGTGGTTTGCGGTACACGGGCGATGGCAATGGATTGCTTGAGGCTGGGTGAGAATGTGCCGCTGGTAATAACGCCTTCGGCTGCGTTTGGTACAACCACAGTCATGCCTTCGCGCAATACGCCGCGGCTTTCCAGCAATAAGCCCACTTGTTTCATGGCGATGCCTTGTGCTTTTTGCTGTGCCAAAGCGGCGTGACCGATAAATTCGCGGTCGTCTTTCATGGCAACCGTCCACGCCATACCGGCTTCCAGCGGGCTGATGTTGTCGTCCATGTCGTGTCCGTAGAGATTCATGCCCGCTTCCATGCGCAGGGTGTCGCGCGCGCCCAAACCACAGGGCGCAACACCTGCCGCGTGCAGTGCTTGAAAAAATGCGGCGGCTTCTGCGGCAGGCAAAATCACTTCCACGCCGTCTTCTCCGGTGTAGCCTGTGCGTGCAACAAACCAGTTATTGCCTAAATCTGCGCCTTGAAATACCTGCAAACCGCGCACGGTATCTGCCCACTGCGGTTTCACGCACAGTAATTTGTCTATGGCATTGGGACCTTGCACCGCCAGCATGGCCAAATCATAACGCGGGGTAATGACCACGCCGAAATCCGCGCCCACGGCATTGAATTGTGCCAAATCTTTATCACGCGTGGCGGCGTTGGAAACGATGCGGTATTGGGTTTCGGCTTCATTGGTGCGGTAAACAATAAGGTCGTCAATCACGCCGCCTTTGTCGTTGAGCATTGGGGAATACAGGGCTTTGCCGACAAAACCGAGCTTGGCAACATCGTTGGCAAGCAGTTTTTGCAGCCACGCTTTGGCGTGTTCACCGCTGACATCACTCACCAGCATGTGCGATACATCGAACATGCCCGCATCGGTGCGCACGGCTTCGTGTTCTTTGATTTGAGAGCCGTAATGAATGGGCAAATTCCAGCCCGAGAAATCCACCATTTTGCCGTCGGCGGCAAGGTGTGCTTCATAAAACGGTGTGTTTTTAGGTGCGGTCATGAGTGGTTTCTTTCATGAAAACAAAAAGTTCGCATCGGCTTGAACTGCTGCCGATACGCGCCCTATCTGTCCTGAAACCTGAGATTTTCGACAGCAGGCTGCCTGATAATATTTCAGGCAGCCTGCTGTCTTTTCCCCTTCGGTGGGCGCACTGCGCCGCTCTCCAGATGTTGGTGTCCGTGAAGGACGGTTTTACAGTCCGTTTACCTGAGCGATTTAAGGGTGTCTGCGCCTTCGGTGTTGCCGCGGATTACTTTATTCGCGGCAATCTCTCCTGCAAATAAGGCGGAATTATCCGCTAATCGGTGTTTGTTCGGCAAGTAAATCAACGCACAAAGCATGTTGTTTGACCAAATAAGGAACGGTTACACCGCTGTTATTGAGTAAAAGAAACGGCTCACTTTAATTTACGGTTTCATTAATTGTATATATAAAGATATTGCAGGCAGCCTGAAATACCCATTGCGATGATCACTGCTGATTACTTTACCCGTTCAAATACCGCTGCAAAAAAACCGTCGGTATGGTGTTCGGCAGTATTCAGCCGCAAGTATGTGCCGGTGTTGAGCGGAATTTTTTGGCTTGTCAATAAATCGGCGGCAGACAATGCTTTCCAGCTCGGATTTTCTGCCAAAAAACGTTCGGCTTGGCGTTCATTTTCGTCGGGCAAAACGCTGCAAGTGGCATACACCAATCTGCCGCCGATGCGCACCAATTGTGCGGCGGCGGATAAGATTGAATATTGCTGTGTACACAAGGCGGCAATGCGTTCGGCGGATTGGCGGTATTTTAAATCGGGATTGCGCCGCAAAGTGCCTAAGCCCGAGCATGGCGCGTCCACCAATACACAATCGGCTTTGCCGTGCAAACGGTCGATGCGTTTGTCGTGTTCGTCGTCAATGCGCTGCGGGTGAATATTGGTTAAACCGGCACGAATCATGCGCGGTTTGAGATTATTCAGGCGTTTTTCAGCGGTATCAAAGGCGTATAAACGTCCGCTGTTGTTCATCATTGCGCCCACTGCCAAGGTTTTACCGCCGGCACCGGCACAAAAATCCACGATCATTTGTCCGCGTTTCGCACCGGTGAGCAGGGCGAGTAATTGGCTGCCTTCATCTTGTACTTCAACGCTGCCGTCAAGAAACAGCGGGTGTTTGTTGACGGCAGGTTTGTCGGCAAAACGAATGCCCCACGGCGACAATGGTGTGGCAGTACCATGTAAATCTTCTGCTTGCCATTGTGCCAATACCGCATCACGGCGGGCTTTGAGGATATTGACGCGCACGTCCAAAGGGGCGTTTTGCATGGCGGTTTTGCCGAATGCCAAAATAGCATCGTCTTGCCAGCCGTTTTGGCGCAAAACGGCAATGAGTTCAACAGGCAGTTCGGCAGCGGTGTTTAAGGCATCGGCAAAGGTGTTTTTTTGCGACTTCAGCGCGGATAACCAAGCGGATTCTTCTTCATTGCATAAAGAGCTGAGTGCTTGTACGCTCACGCCGCGCCCCAATACCAAAGCCGCCAATGCGGCTTTTTTGGCTTGGGTATGCGGTTTTTTCAGCGCGGTTTGGATTTTTTGCAGATGACGCAAAGCGGCAAACACCGTTTCGGCGATTTCATGGCGGTCTTGTCTGCCCAGTTTTCGTTGCCGACGGAAAAATGCCGACAAAATTACATCAGCAGGCTGCCTGAAAAGTAAAACATCAGATAAAACGTCGGTGGTGTGTGCCAGTTGGGTGGAGTTAATCATTTGGGTGGAATTGCCTTGCCGTTGAGTTTGACGCTTTTCAGTTTCAATGTATAGGTTTTGCCGTCGTCGGTGTAGGTGATTTTGGCGGGAATATTCGCCCATTGCGGCGAAAAAGCGTAGTCAATCACATCATTGCCTCGGGTTACACGGTATTGATTGACTTCGGTGTCGTTGCCGTTGATGCGCATCTGCGTGGTGCCGATGCGTTTAAGTGCGCCGACCGTATAAAGTTTTTTGCCGTTGGTGATGCGCAGCTGATTGGGCAATTGTCCCTCGTTCATTGCCAATTGCCATGCCAAAGTGAATAAATCGAATACAGCACCATTTATTTCTGCCGTTTTCATTTCTTCGCCCGTTTTGCCGTACACCACTTTGCCGCCGCCGAA
Organism: Stenoxybacter acetivorans DSM 19021; assembly: GCF_000745895.1. Classification (GTDB taxonomy): domain Bacteria; phylum Pseudomonadota; class Gammaproteobacteria; order Burkholderiales; family Neisseriaceae; genus Stenoxybacter; species Stenoxybacter acetivorans. Next base: position 8,247 of record NZ_JQKE01000076.1, read on the forward strand.
TTTGGCTTGGGCATAGAGCTTGCCTTTGCGGGTATCGGTGTAAACGGCAGGATTTAAGGTGTTGCCCGAAACCGTGCCTTGTGATTGAAAACGCATTTGATACATCGGTACATTGATGTCGGCGGTTACGCGGTATCGGTTGTTGCTTTGGCTGAATGTCATGGCGGCGGGTACGCCGTAGGGACCGATATATTGCAATTGTACCTGCTGCGGAAAATCGGCTGCCTGAACAGCAGACAGATTCAGCAGCAAAGCCATGAATATTGCCGATAAGGCAATGATTTTTTGAAGTGTTGTTGTCATGTGAGTGTCCTTGAAAACCGATGAATTATCGCACGGCTACGGTGTTGCATTAACTCAATTTTTGTTTTTTCAGGCGCAAAGCGTTGCCCAAAACAGAAATGGAGCTTGCCGCCATAGCCGCACCGGCAATCACAGGGCTGAGTAAACCCAGCGCAGCCAAGGGAATGCCCAAAATATTGTAGAAAAACGCAAAAAACAGGTTTTGGCGAATATTGCGCATGGTGGCGCGAGCCAGCAGCAGCGCATCGGCAACTTGATTCACTGAATGCTGCATTAAAGTGGCGGCGGCATGGGTTGCCGCATCTGCACCATCAACCATAGCAAAGCCGACATCGGTGGCGGCAAGCGCGGGCGTGTCGTTGATGCCGTCGCCCACCATAGCGACCACGCGGTCTTGCTGCATTAAGCCGCGAATGGCTTCGGCTTTGGCGCGCGGGCTCATGTGTGCATGATAATGGATAATGCCTGTTAAATTGGCAATGTGGCGCACCACGCCGTCGTTGTCGCCGCTGTTCATTGAGCCCGCCGTTTGAGTAAAGGCTTGGATTCGCCGGTTAAATGGCTCTCATCAAACCATGCTTCACCGCTGAGAACCACATCGTCTGCCGCCGCTACTGCCGCATAACGGTTTAACACTTTTTCAATGCGCGTGGCACAGGCTTGGCAGGTCATGCCGTCAATATGGAAACGGATTTTTTGTTCCATGATGAACGATTTCCTTCAATAAACAGTTGCGCGAAAAAAGAAGCGAGTAGGATAAATGCGGCGTTTCGGCATATTTAAAGGTGGATTTTAATACCGAAAACGGCGGAAACAGCCGCAATTTACGGTTTCAGATTGTGAGTATGGCACAGCAGATTGCCACTCTGCGCGGCATTATCATGCGATTGTGAATTTTTAGATATTTTAACCACAAAAGTTGTTGTCGTGTCAGCCAAAACAGGCTGGCTGAATGTGTTTCAGGGCAATATAGCTAAGCTGCTAAATTTTTCAAAATGATCAGCTGGGAAAACTACGGTTAATTGTCTCAAATCTGCTGAATTAAATCATGGTTGCTTTTTTAAAAAATAATAATATAACTTTATATAATTAATTTTATTTTAAAGGATAGTAACATCGAAATTATATATTAACTATCTTAAACAGCTAATTTACAAAGTATGGGGTATATGCGTTATCTAAGTTTGGAAATTAATAAGAGAGCTGTCTAAAAATATTATAGCAGTATTTTCAGGCAGCTTTATTGTAACTTAAGTAACTATTTTGAATTTAAACAACTAAAATTTTTAACAAAGAACAAAAAATAATTTGTGATTTTTTGTTAATATGATAATGTAGAAGATAATGGATATTTGAAGTATTTCAGCAGGAAAGGAATTTTTATGAAAATAGATCATGATGTGGCACATGGTGATGTTATATGCACCTTAATCATGAAGTCTTTTGGAAGAATGTTTAAAAAATAGATGATTTTGATATGATTAGGCTGGAAATAAATTTGAAACAATTTATCAAGGATTTGAAATGGAAATAGAAACTCATCGTACCATTAGGGCGTTATTGGTTTTGCCAAGTATTTTAGCTTACTCGGCTGTAATTGTCTATTTTTTAAAGGATATTGGGATAGATGATATAGAGAAAATGAGATATATTGCACAAGCCAACATGAGATTTCCATTTTTTATTTTATTTATTTCATTTATTTTAATAAAACTAAGAGA
>NZ_JQKE01000077.1 GCF_000745895.1 Stenoxybacter acetivorans DSM 19021
GCTGCCTGAAAATGCGTTTACCGATCCCGACGGTGATGCCCTGACTTACCACATTAACAACATACCCGAGTGGCTGCACTTTGACGAAGCTACAAACACTCTGGTTGGTACGCCGCCCAAAGGCAGCGTCGGCAGCCTGAGCATCGAAGTATTGGCAATTGATCCGAGCGGCGAACAGGCAGCGCAAACGTTTATTTTGGCAATTCAATCAGGTAACCATGCTCCCGTAGTCGGCACTCTGATTGATGCGCAAACCCTCACCGAAAACAGTGAATGGACATTCAAGCTGCCTGAAAATGCGTTTACCGATCCCGACGGTGATGCCCTGACTTACCGCATCAACGCCGCACCCGAATGGCTGCGCTTTGATGAAGCCACAAATACTTTGGTTGGCACACCACCGCAAGGCAGTGTCGGCAGCCTGAGCATCGAAGTATTGGCAATTGATCCGAGCGGTGAACAAGCGGCGCAAACGTTTGTTTTGAACATTCAATCAAGCAACCATGCCCCCGAAGTCGGTACTCCGATTGATGCACAAACCCTTACCGAAAACAGTGAATGGACATTCAAGCTGCCTGAAAATGCGTTTACTGATCCAGACGGTGATGCCCTGACTTACCGCATCAACGCCGCACCCGAGTGGCTGCACTTTGACGAAGCCACAAACACTCTGGTTGGCACACCGCCGCAAGGCAGTGTCGGCCGCCTGAGCATCGAAATATTGGCAATTGATCCGAGCGGCGAACAAGCGGCACAAACGTTTGTTTTGAACATTCAACCAAGCAACCACAACCAAGCCCCCGTAGTCGGTATCCCGATTGATGCACAAACCCTTACCGAAAACAGCGAATGGACATTCAGGCTGCCTGAAAATGCCTTCACCGACCCCGATGACGATACCCTGACTTACCGCATCGGCACCATACCCGAGTGGTTACACTTTGACGAAGCCACCAAAACCTTCAGCGGCACACCGCCCAAAGGCAGTGCCGGCAACCTGAGCATCGAAGTATTGGCAATTGATCCGAGCGGCGAACAAGCGGCGCAAACGTTTATTTTGGCAATTCAATCAGGTAACCACGCCCCCGCAGTCGGCACGCTGATTGATGCGCAAACGCTTACCGAAAACAGCGCATGGACATTCAGGCTGCCTGAAAATGCGTTTACCGATCCCGACGGTGATGCCCTGACTTACCACATTAACGCCATACCCGATTGGCTGCACTTTGACGAAGCCACAAATACTTTGGTTGGCACACCGCCTCAAGGCAGTGTCGGCAGTCTGAGCATCGAAGTATTGGCAATTGATCCGAGCGGTGAACAAGCGGCACAAACGTTTGTTTTGAACATTCAACCCAGCAACCACGCCCCCGCAGTCGGTACGCTGATTGATGCACAAACCCTCACCGAAAACAGCGAATGGACATTCAAGTTGCCTGAAAATGCGTTTACTGATCCAGACGGCGATACCCTGACTTACCGCATCGGCACCATACCCGAATGGCTGCACTTTGACGAAGCCACCAAAACTTTGGTTGGCACGCCGCCGCAAGGCAGTGTCGGCAACTTGAACATCGAAGTATTGGCAATTGATCCGAGCGGCGAACAAGCGGCGCAAACGTTTGTTTTGGCAATTCAATCAGGTAACCACGCTCCCGTAGTCGGCACTCCAATTGATGCGCAAACGCTTACCGAAAACAGCGAATGGACATTCAGGCTGCCTGAAAATGCCTTTACCGACCCCGACGGCGATGTTCTGACTTACCGCATCAACGCCTCACCCGAATGGCTGCGCTTTGACGAAGCCACCAAAACTTTGGTTGGCACACCGCCCAAAGGCAGCGTCGGCAACCTGAATATCGAAGTATTGGCAATTGATCCGAGCGGTGAACAAGCGGCGCAAACGTTTGTTTTGGCAATTCAATCAGGTAACCACGCCCCCACAGTCGGCACTCCGATTGATGCGCAAACGCTTACCGAAAACAGCGCATGGACATTCAGGCTGCCTGAAACCGCCTTCACCGACCCCGACGGCGATGCCCTGACTTACCGCATCGGCACCATACCCGAGTGGCTGCACTTTGACGAAGCCACCAAAACCTTCAGCGGTATCCCGCCCAAAGGCAGTGCTGGCAACCTGAACATCGAAGTATTGGCAATTGATCCGAGCGGCGAACAAGCGGCGCAAACATTTATGCTGGACATTCAGGCAGCCGATATACAAAGAACCTATGTTAGAGGAAATGATAGCGGTAACAGCTTCAGTTACAGCGGCGGCAATCAAGCGGTTTGGATTGAAGCCAAAGGCGGTATTGATTCCATTCACGGCAGTAATGCTGATGACATACTGGACGGCGGTGCTGATAATGACATAATTTACAGTAACGACGGTGACGATGTTTTAATCGGCGGTACAGGTAATGACTACATGGACGGCGGTAGAGGCAACGATACTTATTATTTTGCCAAAGGTCATGGTCAAGACGTTGTGAGGGACGTCTCACCCCAAGACACTAATACCATTCACTTCAGCGATGTTAAATTCGAAGAAGTCATATTCCGCTGCGTTCCCGGTTATTCCCTGATTTTAGAGGGCTACCACGAAGGCGATAAAATTGAAGTGAAATACTTTTTCGGTAGTCCAACAAGTAACTTTAAAAACTTTGAATTTGCTGACAAAACCATGACCTGGGCAGATTTTGAGCAAAATGGCATGACCTTTCTGGGCGATGAAGGAAACAATCAAATTAACTATAAACCCATTCTCAACTTACCCACCATTCAATACGGCTTAGGCGGTAATGACACTTTAGTCGGCAGCAACGTCCATGACAAATTATATGGCGGTGACGGCAACGATACGCTTTACGGCAACGATGGTAACGATACCTTGGTCGGTGGTACGGGTAATGATTCGTTATGGGGTGGAGAGGGTGATGATTTCTATGAATTCAGCGGTGCATTCGGTACGGATACAATTTATGAAAACAAAACAGGCGGCAACGACATTGTGCGTTTCACCGACCTCAACCTTGCTGATTTGCTGTTTGACCGCAATGGTAATACCTTAGAATTGTTTACTGGCGATGGCAGCAATACAATCAAACTGGGTAATCCGTCTTTGTGCTACATCGAACGCTTCGAGTTTGCTGATGCGGTGTTGGAAAATCCTGATTTCAATCAATACCTCAAAGGCACAAATCCAACGGTACAATCCATGACGGTGTTTGAAGAAATCGCCCAATACAACACGGCGGGTATTTTGTAAGTTTGTGAAGAAATAAATAAAAAAAGCAGAAGTACTTCTGCTTTTTTTATTGGGTCATGACCCATTGTTATTTTACTGAATTTTCTGGATTTTTTAGACAAAAATAACGACAGCTTTATTTTTTGTAAAATCAACAGCACCTTTTTAACAACGAATTAAATTGATATTGTGAATTTAAATGCTTTGTTGCCGGACTACATCGGTAGTCTGGGCTTGTATCAAGACAGTGACGGACAATATAAGCTCAATGCTTCCTCTGCCGATTTGTGCAATTACTTGAATATTGAGTATCATGCCAACTTGGTTTTCAGTGGTAACGACGGCAGCGGAGCAGCACTTGCCGTAAACGGCGGTACAGTTATCAGTACCGATACTTGCGGCACAGGGCAATACGAAACTTTATTGACGCTTTATGGTACACAAGCTTCTTTGGAAGAAATGTTGCTTAATCATCAGCTGGTGGTGTAGTCAAAAAATGATTAATCGTTCTTTATTTGCTGCTCTTAAACCCCGCTCTGCATGTGATTTGAGCGCAGTAAAGATGCGCCCAAACGCCGAAATAACATCGGCATAAAGGCAGGGAACTGTATTTCTAAAGTATTTCAGCGGCAAAGTATATTGATTTAAGGATAAACCATTTATGAATTTAATCGAAACCCAAATAGAGAGCCAAACCGTTTATCGGGGTGCGTTTATTGATGTGTTTCAAGATGTTGTTCATTTACCGAATGGACAAACTGCCAACCGAATCGTGGTGCGCCACCCGGGTGCGGCTTGTGTGCTGGCAATCACTGCTGAGCAGCAGGCTGTGCTGGTGCGTCAGTGGCGTTATCCCACGGGTACGGCTTTGCTGGAACTGCCGGCGGGTAAGCTGGACATAAAGGGTGAAGACCCAAAAAACTGTGCTTTACGTGAATTGGCAGAAGAAACACCGTACACTGCCGAAAACGCGGTTTTGCTGCAGACGTTTTACACCGCGCCGGGGTTTTGTGATGAAAAAATGTATTTGTATTATGCTGAAAATATTGTTAAAAACAGCCAATTAAATGCCGACGACGATGAAATATTGGAATGCGTGCTGATGAATAAAGACGAAGTGCGCCATGCGATACAAAACGGCGAAATACAAGATGCCAAAACCCTGATCGGTTTGCAATATTGGTTGAATCAGGCTGCCTGAAATGAAAATTACCCCGATTGCCGCACTGAGCGACAACTATATCTGGCTGCTGATTTTTGAAAACAATGCCGTGTGTGTCGATCCGGGCGATGCTGAGCCGATTTTGCGGTTTTTGTCAGACAATCATCTGAACTTAATGGGTATTTTGCTGACCCATCACCACCACGACCACATCGGCGGCGTGGCGGCATTAAAAGCGCGCTATCCGCAATGCACGGTGTACGGCAATGCGGCGTGGGGCGCGGACTGTGTTGTCGGCGAGGGTGATGTTATTCACGCGGGCGAGTGTACGGCAGAAGTGTGGTTAATTCCCGGGCATACCGCCGCGCATTTGGCTTATTTAGTCTGTGATCATGCGCAAACCCATGTTTTTTGCGGCGACACCTTATTCAGCGCGGGTTGCGGGCGTGTGTTTGACGGCACGGTAAACGATTTATTCAATAGCCTGCAACGCTTCAACAGGCTGCCTGAAAATACTCTGTTTTATCCCGCCCACGAATATACGCTGTCGAATTTGCGTTTCTCTCAAGCAATTGAACCCGAAAATACTGCCGTTACCGCTGCGTTTCAGGCAGCCCAAATCATGCGTCATCACAATAAACCCACTTTACCGACTTCATTGGCGCACGAGCGGCAAATCAATCCGTTTTTACGCATTGGAAAAACAACGGTGAAACAGCAAGCCGTTATTCAAGGGCTGCCTGAAAGTGAAGCGGATAATGAATCGGCGGTATTTGCTTTTTTGCGTGAATGGAAAAATCGGTTTTAATCGGTAGCCGTAATTTTGGTGATGGCTATACCGCTGTCGGTTTACAGCAGAACGAATGAGGAATCGGCATACCGAATTTGATACAATTCACAGCAAGCAGAAATTATGGTGGTTCTGATTTAAAAGCAACTAATAAAAGGGGGGCATTGATGGAACTGATTGAAGAAGTTTTCACATATAAAAATGAATACAGCGATGAACAACGTAAGAAATTGCAAAATATTTGTGATGTCATCAATCCATTCAATTACAACTGGCAGGATGATTGGACTGTTGAAAATTTTGTGAAGGGAAAATATTCTGCTGATAAAACTCGTCTGGTCAATCAATCGGGAGATATTTGGCTGATGTATTATGGTGGTACTGACGGTACGCATGCTCCTGCTGGTTTTTTGGAATCAACATATTATATATATTACTTCAAAGGATTTACGGTTCAGTTAAATTTTGAAGAACAGGCGGGGGGAAAGTTATTATTTTTGCTTGAGACGGTAGATCTAAGCCGTGATAACCGCTCTATCGGCATTGATGAGCTATTCAATGTTTTAGATGAGAATAATATTGATAAATATGATTATATTTCTTATGTGCAGCAGGCAATATCTATTTGGAATAGAAAAGCATTTGAATCAGAAATGAAGAGTATGAAGCATTTTCGGGAAATGTTGAATAAGGCAGGGATACCAGGGGCTACAGAAATTAGCGACTTGGAGATGTTGAGAAAATTCAAACGCCCTGTCATGCAGTATGGTTTATAAAAAGACAAACGAGCGATAATTTTAAAAAATAGCAGCTTAGCAAAAAGTAACTGCACTTTGTGTACTTCTCCTACAAAACAAAGGCGATATTTCAGGCAGCCTGATAACCACATTGAATAGACTCTATGAATTGGCAGCAATTGCTCAGTACCCAACGTTTTAAACAACAAAACGGCAGCATTATCCCCACCAGTACACCGTCCACCCAAGAAGGTGCAGATGCTTTGCGCACGGATTTTCATATTGATCATGACCGCGTGGTGTTTTCTGGTGCGTTTCGGCGGTTGGGGCGAAAAACGCAAGTACACCCGTTTGCCGAACACGATCACACCCACAACCGCTTAACGCACAGCGTGGAAGTGGCGAGTGTCGGGCGCAGTTTGGGCAACCGCGTTGGTGTGATGTTGAAAAACGGCGGTTTTTTGCCGCCGCAATATTCTGCTACTGACATTGGCGCAGTGGTTCAGGTAGCCTGTTTGGCGCACGACTTCGGCAATCCGCCGTTTGGACACTCCGGTGAAGATGCCTTGCGTGAATGGTTTCGCGATTCGCGCCATGCTGTTTTTCAAGCAGGTTTAACCGAAGCTGAGCGCAACGACATTCAAACCTACGAAGGCAATGCCCACAGCTTGCGTTTAACGGCAAATTTGGAGATGTACCGCAACCGAGGCGGTATGCGCTTAACCGCCGCTGCGATCGGTGCGTTAATGAAATATCCGTGGACCAGCTCCGCACCGCATGGGCGGAAAAAATTCAATATTTATCAAACCGAATTGCCGTTTATTGAATGCGTTGCCCGTGAACTTGGGCTGCCTGAAAAAAGCAAACACCATTGGGCGCGGCATCCTTTATCTTATTTAATGGAAGCAGCCGATGATATTTGCTATGCCTTGCTGGATTTAGAAGATGCGGTGGAATTGGGGCTGCTGCAAGATTTAGACGTTGAAAATGTATTGTCCGAGCTCGTTCCCACTGAAAATTCATGGCAAGCACAATCTGGTTTACAACGTTGTGCCATGCTGCGCGGCATGGCAATCGGCAAAGCCATCGACAATGTGGCACAAACGTTTATGACCCACCACAATTCACTGCTCACGGGCGATTTTCAAGGCAAAGATTTGCTTGCTTTCGCTTCACCTGCCGTACAAAATACCTTAGCCAATGCCAAAGAATTGGCACGCAACCGTATTTACCGTCATCAAGACAAATTGATGACCGAAATTGCGGCATTCCCGTGCATGGATTTGATTTTGGGGCTATTGGTGCCGGCGGCATATGCGTTCATCACCAAAGGTGAAGTGAGCGTACGCCAATCACTGGCTTTGGAATTATTGCAAGACGAGCCGATTTTGGCTTCAGATAAGCTGTATTACGCCTATATGAAAATTTTGGATTTTGTCGGCGGCATGACCGACAATCGGGCGGCGCGGCTGGCGCGGGAAATTTCGGGCATCGGCATGATGTAGTGGTTTATCTTAAAATACTGTTCGCTGTGAAAATTGGCAGGGTAAAAATATTTATGTTTCATGGTTTTCAGGCAGCCTGAAAAGTACCGATGCTTTTTTCGCCGTTACGGCACACCGCCGCCGCGATTGAAAACACAGCTTATTTCAGCAACTTTTTGAATATGGGCGTGTTTTGCGGTAAAGTAACACAATTAAACCCAAACTGCGTTTTATTCAGGCAGCCTGTTTTTCTATACGACGGAGCACAAATCAATGAGCATTAAATCGGCGGACATGATTAGACGAGACGACGGCAAAAAAGGCGCGCTTGTTGCCGTAGACGATAAAGGCACACCCATGGGTGAAATGGTTTATGTTTGGGTGAATAAAGGAAAATGGATTATTGATCACACCGAAGTTTTCCCTGAATATGAAGGGCGCGGTTTGGGTAAGCAATTATTTTTTCATATGATTGATGTGGTGCGCGAAGAAAATATTAAAGTAATTCCACTGTGTCCGTTTGCGGCGGCAATGTTCCAAAAAACACCTGAAGTTCGTGATGTTTTGGCAGATTAAATATTAAAACCAATAAAGTATGAAAAAAATCAGTCGCCGTGATTGTTTGTGCAGTGGTTTATTGCTTTCAGGCAGCCTATTGCTGCCGAAAATGGCACATGCGGGCGCACAGCGCGAAGAAACCTTGTCTGACGATGTGGCATCATTGATGCGCAATGCCGTTAATCACGTTAATCCGCCGCGATTAATGTTTGCCAAGCCCGAAGAGGGTGCACGCTGGCTGGCGGCAATGTCCGCGCGGCTGGCGTTGTTTGTGCCTGATGATTATGCCCGCAAACGCTTGCTGACCAATATTCATTATGAATCGCTGCGCGCCGGATTGGACGCACAGCTGGTGTTGGGTTTGATTGAAGTGGAAAGCCGTTTTCGTCAATATGCGATTTCACCCGTTGGCGCACGCGGCTTGATGCAAGTGATGCCGTTTTGGGCAAATTATATCGGCAAGCCCGAGCATAATTTATTTGATGTGCGCACCAATTTACGTTACGGCTGCACCATCTTGCGTCATTACCGCAATGTGGAAAACGGCAATATGGAGCGTGCGCTGGCACGGTATAACGGCTCGCTCGGGCGCACGGTGTATTCCGATGCCGTTATCGGTGCATGGCAGCGGCGGTGGCAATGGGCATAGCCCGCTTCTGGTATAATCCGCACATTGCAAAATGCAAAATTTATTCAGATTGATTGAAACAGAAAAGAGGCATTATGTCTGTTAATAAAGTGATTTTGGTTGGCCGCTTGGGGCGTGATCCTGAAGTGCGCTACATGCCCAGCGGCGATGCGGTCGCCAATTTCTCCATTGCCACCGATGAGCAATGGCGCGACAAAAGCGGCGAAAAACAAACCCGTACCGAATGGCATAACATTACCTTGTTTGGTAAATTGGGTGAAATTGCGGGGCAATACCTCAAAAAGGGCAGTCTGGTATATATTGAGGGGCGCATTCAAAGTCGAAAATATCAAGGCAAAGACGGTCTTGAACGCACTGCCTACGACATTATCGGCAATGAAATGAAAATGTTGGGCGGCCGCAGTGAAAACAGCGGCGGTGATTACGGACAAGCCCGAAGCGGTGATTACGGGCAACAACGGGATTACGATGCTCCCGCCGCACCGAAAGCCCCGCCTGCCGCACCGCGCCGTCAAGCTGAGCCAACGCCTGCACCGGTGGACGATATTGATGACGATATTCCGTTTTGAGTTTTAAAAAATTGAAACCAATGGTGATTCAGGCTGTCTGAAAAATTTCAGGTAGCCTGTTTTATTTGGGCAACAAAACAAAAAGCCCGCTTTGTGTTAAAGCAGGCTTTGGGTATAATCGCGGCGGGGCTAGGCAGCAAATAGCCCCGCTGGAACGGGGCTATTTGTAATCATGCCTACCCGGAAAGGCAGGTTTGATTATGAAACTAACCGTCCGTATAGGTAAGTTTCGATTAACCGCCAAGATTGACGTTAGGGTTATCTTAGCGTTGATATTGCTGTTTAGTCAATAGAAACAAGCCGAAAACCAAAAAACGCAAGTTTCTGTCAGCCTTTTGGGGTTGGCGGTTTTTTATTCGTCACCAATTTTCGTTATCAAACAAAAAAGCTGCTTTTCAGTGGCATTAATCTCTTTGGGTTATATTCCTCGCCGCTCTGCGGCGTATCATTCCAAAATGAGTACATACCTACAGTCGTTATGTACAAAGGCAGGGATTAGGGCAATATAAAAAACTTTATAATGATTTGCAACTGAAATTATTTCAGCGGATACCTCGCCGCATTGCGGTGGGGGGATTAGCGGGCTTTTTGTTATCAATTTTGTACAAAGTTTTTCCGAAAATTTTTTGCTGTTTGATTTTAAAAATCAAAAATATTAGGGACATGACAACCAAACAAGGCATTAAAATGTCTAAAAAGGAGTCATGGCAATGGTTTGCAAGTACCAAAAAAGTTCGTCACTTTCTGATGCAAAAATGCGGCAAATTATCAAGTGTTTTTCGCTTGATTTAACTGCCTCTCAAACCGCAAAATTAACCGGAATCAGTCGTCAGTCAATCAATCGAATATACACAAAGATTAGGTTGCGAATTTTCACGTATTGTTTGCAAAATACGCCTTTCAACGGGGAATTGGAAGCCGATGAAAGTTACTTCGGTGCCAAGCGGGTGCGCGG